>JBBRJU010000718.1:0-1513 GCA_038218895.1 Burkholderiales bacterium | reverse complement strand
ACAGCAGTGGAAAGTCGCCGCTGGTTCGCACCACGCGCTGCTCGGCGGTGCTGCGTTCGCTGGCGGCTTCGAACTGCTGCCACACTTCCGGGTTCGTCTTTTGCAATCGGCTGATCAATGCTTTGCGATCGGCTGCGCGCGACTGCATGGCGATGGCTGGCAGACGCTCGGCGAACCATTCGACCTCCTGCATCTGCAGCATGTCCCAGGGCGGGTTGCCGATCACGGCATCGAAGCCCGGCGTGGGTCCGGCGAAGACCGTGGGGAACGCCGTCCACCAATGGAAGAAGTGCTCGCGCCCGGCAAGTTCACGCGTGTGCTGCATCAGTGCATTGGCGGCGTCTGCACCGGCCCCGGTGCCTTGGACCCGGCCTGCATCCAGGGTGGTCACCAGGTTGCGTTGCGGCGAGAACAGTTCGGCCAATGCCATGCGCAGGTTGTCGTCACCCAGGCGCGCGAGCTTTTCGGGTTTCTCAGGTGGCCACAGTGGCTGCAGCCAGCGCATGGCGCGCCAGAAGTCCAGCAGTGCATGCAGCGGTGCCACCTGGGCATCGGCAGCGTCAGCCAGTTGCTTGGACAACCTGGCCTCAGCGATGTCCACATCGGTGTAGTCGGCGACCTGGGCCAGGTTGCGTGCGGCGAATTCCAGCCGGTCGAGTTCGGCCTGCTGGAACAGCATGCCCAGCGCCTGAAGGTCGTGCTGCACCGCCTGCAATTGCTCACCGTGCAGTGAATCCCCCTGTTTGAGGTGGTGGTCCAGAAAGCTCAGCGGCGCCCCGACGGTGAAGGTGTGCAGCCAAAGCGCAGTCTTGGCCAGTTCCACGGCCATCAAATTCTTGTCGACGCCGAAGATGCTTTTTTTCAGCACCATGCGCCGCACGATGTGGCGGTCGTCCAGCTGGGCATCGGTGACGCGCCAGCCGTGCACTTGCGCCTGGCCCTTGATGCTGCGGCGGATGTGTGCAACCCGCGCCACCACCGGGCTTTGCCATGGCCGGCCCAGCTCCACCAGGTGCGCGGCCCAGGGTTGCGCTGCCACCAGCAGCTGCGCTGCCGTCACGCTTTCCAGCACGCGGTCGGCAAGGTCGTCGACCAGTGCGACCAGGAAGTGGCCGCTGCCCATGGCCGGGTCGCACACCTTCAGTTCCAGGATGGCGCCCGCTGGATCGGCCTTGTCCAGCCGGTCCCAGTCGCCGGGGTTGAGCGATGTGCGCTTCTTCCAGCTGGCCACGAGCTTGCCGAATGTCTCCACCCGTTCTTCTGCCAGCAAGCCCACTGATTCGCGCAGGATCAGCCTGACCAGGTCGTCATGGGTGTAGTAGCTGCCCGACACCTTGCGCGCAAAGCTGGCCGGGCGGGCCACGATGCGGTTGATCTCGGGCAGATCCCGGTAGTCGTCTACGGCCTGCACCTCATGGACCAGGCTGTACTCCAGCAGCCGTTCGTAGATGCCTCCCAAGTGCGAGACAGCGAGGTCTCGGTAGTTGATCCAGCCGCGACCGATTTCGTCGGT
>JBBRJU010000717.1:0-1524 GCA_038218895.1 Burkholderiales bacterium | reverse complement strand
GTGCCAGCCGGGCCGAGACCGTGGCCCATGGCCTGGCGGCGCTGCAGGCCCATGGCGCCCAGGTGCATGACTGGGTGCTGGTGCACGATGCCGCGCGCTGCCTGGTGCGCGCACCTTGGGTCGACCGGCTGATCGACGCCTGCCTGGACGACGCCGTGGGCGGCCTGCTGGCCCTGCCGCTGGCCGACACGCTGAAGCAGGCGCATGCGCGGGTGGATGTGCAGGCCGATGCTGACCGCGTGGCCACCACCATCGACCGCAGCGCCAAGTGGGCGGCGCAGACGCCACAGATGTTCCGCCTGGGCCAGCTGCAGCAGGCGCTGGCGCAGGCGGGAGTGGCCGTCACCGACGAGGCCAGCGCCATCGAGGCCCTGGGCCAGGCGCCCCGGCTGGTGCGTGGCGAGTTCGAGAACTTCAAGCTCACCTACCCTGGTGATTTCGCGCTGGCCGAGCGCCTGCTGGCCAGCCGGGGAGACAGCGCATGACCCAACCCGCCCTGCGCATCGGCGAAGGCTGGGATGTGCACCAGCTCGTCACCGGCCGGCCGCTCATCCTGGGCGGCATCACCATCGCGCACAGCCACGGCCTGCTGGGCCATTCCGATGCCGATGCGCTGCTGCACGCCATCACCGATGCCTTGCTGGGCGCTGCCGCGCTGGGCGACATCGGCCGGCATTTTCCCGATACCGACCTGCAATTCAAGGGCGCCGATTCGGGTGTGCTGCTGGCCGAGGCGGCGCGCCGGGTGCGGGCGGCGGGCTGGGCCATCGGCAACATCGACAGCACCATCGTGGCCCAGGCACCCAAGCTGGCGCCGCATATTCCGGCGATGGTGGCGCGCATCGCTGCGCTGCTGGGCCTGGTGCCCGACCAGGTCAATGTGAAGGCCAAGACGGCCGAAAAACTGGGCCCGGTGGGCGAGGGCCGCGCCATCGAGGCGCGCGCCGTGTGTCTGCTGTTGCGGGCCTGAGCCGCGCCACCGGCCTCACCAGTCGGACCGGGCGCTGAGTGCCCGCGCCTGGCGCGCCTGGCGCGCGTGGCGCAGCCGCAGGTGCACCACCAGGCCGCCTTCTGGAGCGTTGGCCACTTCCACCTGGCCGCCCATGCGCTGCATCGCCTTGTCGACGATGGCCAGGCCCAGGCCGGCGCCGGTGGCGGCAGTGCGTGCCGCGTCGCCGCGAAAGAACGGCGTGGTCAGCTGCCCCAGCTTCTCGGGTGCCACGCCGGGGCCATGGTCGCGCACGGTGCAGATCACCCAGCCACCGGTGCGCACATAGCTCACCGTCACCATCGCGAGGCCGGTGTCGATGGTGCGGCCGTAACGGCGGGCGTTTTCAAACAGGTTGGCAAACACCCGCGCCAGCTCCACCTCGTCGGCCTGCTCCTCCAGATCGATTGCCACCCGCGAGGTGATGCGGATCTCGGAGGGGTCGCGGAACGACGCCGCTTCCTTGTCGATCAGCTTGGACAGCAGCACCGGCCGCAGGTGCGATTCACCCGGGCGGGCGTAGTCCATGAACTTGT
>JBBRJU010000716.1:0-1526 GCA_038218895.1 Burkholderiales bacterium | reverse complement strand
CGATCGAAGCCGCTGCCTGGGCAGAAACGATTCCGTTCAACGAAACGCGCGATTACGTCAAGAAAGTGCTGTCCAACGCCGTGGTCTACAGCGCTTTGCTGCAGCAGCGTTTGCCGCCTGACCTGAAAGGCAAACTGGGCGGACCCATTGGCCCGCGTGAGGCCAACGCGCCAGCCTCCAACCGCGAACTGCCCTGATCCCCGGCTTTGCTGGCGATCGCTGAGAGCTCACTTTGAAAATCAAGAACATCCTGATCCTGGGCGGTACCGGCTTTGTGGGCCGCTCGGTCTGTGAGCGGCTGGTGCGCCGCAACGGTGGCAGCAACGGCCGCTTGATCGTGCCCACGCGGCGCCGCCTCAGCGGGCAGGATCTGCAAAGCCTGCCCACGCTGGAGCTGGTGCAAGCCAATGTGCACGACGAGCGTGAGCTGAACCATTGGGTGGCGCAAGCCGATGCTGTCATCAACCTGGTGGCCATCCTGCACGGCACGGCGGCACAGTTTGAGCATGTCCATGTGCGGCTGGCCCAAAAACTGACGCAAGCCTGCACAGCTGCCGGTGGCAAGCGCCTGGTGCATGTCAGCGCACTGGGCGTCGGGGCCAATGCGCCATCCCACTATTTGCGCAGCAAAACCGCCGGCGAGGCCGTGCTGCGGGTTGCTGCTGATCTGCCCTGCACCATCTTGCGGCCTTCGGTGATTTTTGGCGCTGAAGACCGGTTCCTGAATCTCTTTGCCAGCTTGCAGTCGGTGGCCCCATTTTTGCCACTGGCCGGCAGCGACGCACGCTTTCAGCCGGTGTGGGTCGAAGACGTGGCTCAAGCGATCGTGGCGGCGCTGGACAGCCCGCCAAGCATCGGTCAAACCATCGAATGCGCCGGTCCCAAGGTGTACACCTTGAGTGAGCTGGTGCGCCTGGCCGGCCGCTGGTCGGGCAACGAGCGGCCGCAGATCGCGCTGCCCACAGCGCTGGGGCGCTTGCAGGCCATGGCGATGGAGTGGCTGCCGGGTGAGCCTTTGATGTCCCGCGACAACATCGATTCGATGTCGCAGCCCAATGTCGCGAGTGGCCAACTGCCCGGCCTGACCACACTGGGCATCACGCCCACAGCACTGGAAGCGATCGGCCCGGTTTACCTGGGCGACCACCAAGCACGTGCCAGATTTGACCGCTGGCGCCGATTTGCCCGTCGCGGCTGAGCTGCTGGCAGTTTCTACCTGATGAAGCCACTGACTGAACACGCCGGCTAGACCCATGACGCTGGAGCCCAAACCAGCAGAGGCTGCGTTTTATGTCGTCGGCGGCGCAGTGCGCGACCAGCTGCTGGGCCAACCCGCCAGCGACCGCGACTGGGTGGCTGTGGGCACCACGCCCGAAGCGATGCAAGCTTTGGGCTACCAGCCTGTGGGCAAGGACTTCCCGGTTTTTTTGCATCCCGGCAGTGGTGAAGAAGTCGCACTGGCGCGCACCGAGCGCAAGCATGGGCGCGGCTACAAAGGCTTCACGGTGCACGCAGCGCCGCAGGTC
>JBBRJU010000715.1:0-1532 GCA_038218895.1 Burkholderiales bacterium | reverse complement strand
CATGCCGGGCACACCGGCCAGCGCAGCCTATGCCGACGAGGCCTACAAGCTCACCCGCAAGGGCCAGGCCGAGCTGGCGCTGGGCGCGGGCCTGGTGTTCAGTGTGCTGGGTGGCATCTTCGGCGTGCTGGTGCTGATCATGGCGGCGCCGGCGCTGGCCGAGGTGGCGCTGAAGTTCAGCTCGTTCGAATACTTCTGGCTGGTGATGCTGGGCTTCACCAGCGCCATCTTCATCGCCGGCAACGACGTGCTCAAGGGCCTGACGTCGATGCTGCTCGGCCTGCTGATCAGCTGCGTCGGCCTGGACAACCCGGCCGGTGCGCCGCGCTACACCTTCGGCAACAGCGAGCTGATGGGCGGCATCTCGCTGATCCCGCTGATGATCGGCATGTTCGCCGTCAGCGAGGTGCTGCGCTTTGCGCTGGCGCGCAGCAAGCCGGTGGTGGCCAGCCACCGCGCCTTCGGCAATGTGTTTGCCGGCATCTGGACCCTGCTGAAAAAATACCCGCTGCAGCTGCTGCGAGGCGCCAGCCTGGGCACGGTGGTGGGCGCCCTGCCCGGCGCAGGCGCCGACATCGCCGCCTGGATGAGCTACGCGGTCAGCAAGCGATTTTCCAAGGAGCCGCAGAAGTTCGGCACCGGCCATGTCGAGGGCATCGTCGAATCGGGCGCGGCCAACAACTCGGCACTCGGCGGGGCCTGGATTCCGGCGCTGGTGTTCGGCATCCCGGGGGATTCGATCACCGCGATCGCCATCGGCGTGCTCTACATGAAGAACATGAACCCCGGGCCGATGCTGTTTGTCGACAACCCGCAAAACATTTATGCGGTGTTCATCGTGTTCATCTTGGCCCAGCTGCTGATGCTGCCGCTGGGCTGGCTGGCGATTTTGGCGGCACGGCGCATCCTGGCCATCCCGGCGGCGCTGCTGATGCCGCTGATCCTGCTGTTCTGCATCGTCGGCAGCTTCGCCATCAACAACACCTTGTTCGGCGTGGTGGTGATGCTGGCAGCAGGTGTGCTGGGCTTCTGCATGGAGCGCTGGGGTTTCCCGGTGGCGCCCACGATCCTGGGCGTGGTGCTGGGCACCATGCTGGAAGAGCATTTCTTCAGCAGCCTGGTCAAGGCCGACGGCCAGCTCTGGCCTTTCTTCGAGCGGCCCATCGCCGGTGCGCTGGGCGCGCTGGTGCTGCTGATCTGGCTGTGGCCGCTGGCGCGCGCCGTGCTCCAGCGCCTGGCCAAGCGCTGAATTGCGACCAGCGCCTGGCCAAGCGCTGAACTGGGGCCACGGCCGCCCGTTGCTCGGCCGATGGCCGGGCCAGCCGCTGCCCATACTGGGTGACCGAGGAGACCCACCCATGTCCATCCGATGGCGCGCAGCCCTGGCTGCTGCCCTGGCCTGCTGCGCCTTGCAGGCCGGCGCATCGCCCGAGCTGAGCAGCACCGAGCTGACCTGGCTGCGCGCCGCCGCACCGGTGCTGGCCTTCGCCCGTGCCGAGAAGCTGCCGCTGCACGTGGTGGTGCAGCCGCAG
>JBBRJU010000714.1:0-1535 GCA_038218895.1 Burkholderiales bacterium | reverse complement strand
GGCCGTCATCATCGGCTTCAACGTGCGGGCCGATGCCGGTGCGCGCAAGCTGGCCGAGAACAACGGCGTCGATCTGCGTTACTACAACATCATCTACGACGCGGTCGACGAGGTGAAGGCGGCCATGACCGGCATGCTGGCGCCAGAGCAGCGTGAAGAGATCATCGGTTCGGCCGAGATCCGCACGGTGTTCGTGGCCAGCAAGATCGGCACGGTGGCCGGTTGCATGGTCACATCGGGTGTGGCGCGGCGCAACGCCAAGTTCCGCCTGCTGCGTCAGAACGTGGTGATCTACACCGGCGAGATCGACTCGGTCAAACGCATGAAGGACGATGTGCGCGAAGTGGCCGAAGGTTTCGAGTGCGGTATCAAGCTCAAGAACTACAACGATATCGCCGAGGGCGACCAGCTGGAGTTCTTCGAGGTCAAGGAAGTCGCCCGAACCCTGTAGGCGGATTTGCTCCTGACTGCAAACCCCGCCACTGAAAAGTCGGCGGGGTTTGTGCTTATGGACACCCACTGGAACCCACCATGCGCCACAAACGTGCCATCCCCAACCGCAGCCTGCGGATCAGCGACCAGATCCAGCGGGATCTGGCCGATCTGATCCGCGACCTGAAGGACCCGCGCATCGGTATGGTCACGATCAACAGCGTGGTGGTCACGCCCGACTATGCCCACGCCAAGGTGTACTTCTCGGTGCTGGTGGGCGACACGGCCGAGTGCGAGGCCGGGCTGACCGAGGCCGCCGGCTTCCTGCGCAACGGTTTGTTCAAGCGCCTGCAGATCCACACCGTGCCGACGCTGCATTTCCAGTTCGACCGCACGACAGAACATGCAGCCGAGTTGAGCGCGCTGATCCGCGAAGCCAACAGCACCCGCGCGAAAGAGGACTGAACGCATGGCTGTCGAGCACGACGCGGGCCGAGCGCCGGGCCGCCCCGGGCCGGGCCGCAGCCCCCTCTGGGGGCCGGGAGGCGTACCCGCCGGACGGGGGGCCAAGCTCGCCCGCCGTGCCCTGCATGGCGTGCTGCTGCTCGACAAGCCCCTGGGCTGGTCGAGCAACGACGCCTTGCAGAAGGCCAAGTGGCTGTTGCGCGCTGAAAAGGCCGGCCACACCGGCACGCTTGACCCCCTGGCCACCGGTTTGCTGCCACTTTGTTTTGGTGCGGCCACGAAGTTCAGCCAGGTCAGCCTGGATGCCGACAAGGCCTACCGCGCCACCTTGCGCCTGGGCCAGCGCACCAGCACCGGCGACCGTGAGGGCGACGTGATCGATGAACGCCCGGTGGCGGTGCATGCAGCCGCGCTGCAGGCCGCCATTGCCCGCTTCACCGGCGCCATCACCCAGGTGCCGCCGATGCACTCGGCATTGAAGAAAGACGGCAAGGCGCTGTATGAATATGCCCGCGCCGGCACCATGGTGGAGCGCACCGCACGCCGGGTCTGCATGCACAGCATCGACATCGTCAGCTGGCAAGATACCGAGCTGGTGCTCGATGTGCGCTGCAGCAAGGGCACCTACATTCGCACAC
>JBBRJU010000713.1:0-1536 GCA_038218895.1 Burkholderiales bacterium | reverse complement strand
CCGGCCACCAGGTTGGCCACCAGCAGCACCAGGAACAGCTGGTGGTGCAGCGCGCCGTGGCCGCCCACTGCGCGCAGAAAGCCGGGGTCGAAACATTCCACCAGCAACGGCCGCCACACCAGGGCCAGCACCAGCAGGCTGGCGCTGGCGACACCGGCCACCAGCAACAGCGCGGCGTCGTCGACCGCCAGGATGCTGCCGAACAGCACCCGCATCAGGTCGACGCTGTTGCCACGCAGCGAGATCAGCATCACCCCGGCGGCCAGCGCGATCAGGTAGAAGCCGGCCAGGCTGGCGTCTTCACGCTGGGCGGTGAAGCGCGCCACACCACCGGCCAGCGCAGCCACCGCCAGCGCCGCGATGAAGGCGCCCAGGCTCATCGCCGGCAGGCTCAGGCCCACCAGCAGAAAGGCCACGGCCGCGCCGGGCAGCAGGGCATGGGCCATCGCGTCGCCGGCCAGGCTCATGCGGCGCAGCACCAGCAAGGTGCCTACCGGGCCGCAGCTCAGCCCCAGCGCCAGGCAGGCCACCAGGGCCCGGCGCATGAAGCCGAACTCGATGAAGGGCTGCACCAGCGCGGCATGCAGCGTCACGGCGGTGCCCCCGGGCCGGTGGCCCGCTGCACGTTCAAACTGGTGGCCCGCCCCGTGTTCGGGCCGGGGGCACGCCCCGCCGTGCAGAAATGCGCCGCGGCGGCTGGCCGTGCGGGGCTCATGCCGCCACCCGCGGCGCGGCCGGCACGTCGCACCAGGGCGCCTGCGCTTCCCAGTGCTCGGCCTGCAGCCGCGCGCGCTGCAGGTGCTGCGGCTGCAGCACCTCGGTGGTGGCGCCCCAGGCGATGGGCTCACGCGCCAGCAGCAGGGTGCGCGGAAAGTGCGCCCGCACCTGGGCCAGGTCGTGCAGCACCGCCACCACGGTGCGGCCTTCGCCATGCCAGCGGTGCAGCAGGCCGAACAGATCGGCCGTGGTGCGCTCGTCGATGGCGTTGAAC
The DNA here is from genome assembly GCA_038218895.1 of Burkholderiales bacterium. Lineage (GTDB taxonomy): Bacteria > Pseudomonadota > Gammaproteobacteria > Burkholderiales > Burkholderiaceae_C > Pseudaquabacterium. Next base: position 545 of record JBBRJU010000713.1, on the reverse strand, counting down.
GGTTCGTCCAGCAGGATCACCGGCGCGTCCTGCAGCAGCAGACGGGCGAACAGCACCCGTTGGAACTGCCCGGCCGACAATTCGCCGATGGCCCGCCGCTCGACCCCGGCCAGGCCCACCGCGCCCAGTGCGCCCAGCGCCTGGGCCCGGTGCGCGGCACCACCAGCGCGCCAGGCGCCCAGGCGGCCCCAGTGGCCCAGCATCACCACATCGAGCACGCTGACCGGGAATGTGCGGTCGATGTCGGCCTGCTGCGGCAGGTAGGCGATGTGGCCGGCCAGGCCCTGGGGCAGGGTGATGCGGCCGGTGCTGGGCGCGATGCGGCCCATCAGCCCGCCCAGCAGCGTGCTCTTGCCGGCGCCGTTGGGGCCGACGACGGCAGTGAGGCTGCCGGCAGCGAACTGGCCGCTGAGGTGGTGCACGGCGGGGCGGTCGCGGTAGCACAGCGTCACGTTGTCGAGCGTGATCATGCAGGCTCTCCCAGGGCCCAGGCCACCGCCGCCCACAGCAGCATCAGCAAGCCGGCCACACCGAGCAGGCGCGCA
>JBBRJU010000712.1:0-1540 GCA_038218895.1 Burkholderiales bacterium | reverse complement strand
CGGGCCTTTTCCAGCGCGATCTCGACGTCACGCGCGGCCTGGCGCTCGGCGGCCGTGGGCGCAGCTGGCGGTACGGGTGGCGGAGCGGGGGCCGGTGGTGGGTCTGGTGAAGGGGGCGGTGCCGGCACCGGCGCTGGGGCGGGCGGTGGCGCCGGGGTGGGGGCAGGGGCCGCCACGGCGGCGGGTGCGGCGGCCTGCGGCACCGCCGACCACAGCTCGGCACTGCGCACGGCATCGGCTGTCGGCAGGCGCCAATTCAGGCCCAGCGCCAGCGCGGCCACCAGCCCGCCATGGGCCAGCAGCGCCAGCGCGGCGCCCAGGCCGAGGCGGCTGTCCTGCCGGGGCAGCAAGGTGTCGTCGCGGGCTGCCAGGCCTGACGACATCAGCTGCCCTGCTTGACAGAGAGGCCCACCCGCTGCACGCCACTGCGCTGCAGCACGTCCATGGCCCGTACCACGGCTTCGTACTTCACCGTCTTCTCGGCCGAGATCACCACCGGCACCTTGGCATTGCCAGCCTGTAGCGCCTTCACGTCGGCGGCCAGGGCGCGCAGGCTGGTGGCTTTCGGGTCGGATCCGTCGAGGCGCAGGCGCAGTTTTTCGTCAGCGCCCACGATCACCTCCACCACGCTGCTGGGCCGCTGCGCCGCCTTGCCGACGCTGGGCAGGTCGACGATGCCGGTATTGATCATCGGCGCGGTGGCCATGAAAATGATCAGCAGCACCAGCATCACATCGATGAAGGGCACCATGTTCATCTCGGCCATGGCGCGGCGGCCACGGCGGCCACTTCGGGAGGCAACGGCGGGCATGGCTTCAGCGTGCGCCGGGGGGGGGCGCGGGCGGCTGGCCGGCGTTGCGCTGCAGGATGTTGGAGAACTCTTCGATGAAGCTCTCCAACTGGATTGCCATGCGGTCGATGTCGCGGGCAAAGCGGTTGTAGGCCACCACCGCGGGGATGGCGGCGAACAGGCCGATGGCGGTGGCCACCAGTGCCTCGGCGATGCCCGGCGCCACGGTGGCCAGCGTCACCTGCTGCACGTTGGCCAGGCCGACGAAGGCGTGCATGATCCCCCACACCGTGCCGAACAGCCCCACGTACGGGCTGACCGAGCCCACGCTGGCCAAAAAGCCGACGTTGCCCTCGATCAGATCAAGCTCACGCTGCAGGCTGGCGCGCATGGCGCGGCGGGCGCCGTCGAGTTGTGCGCTGGCTTCCTGCCGGCGCTCGCGCAGCTTCAAGAACTCACGCATGCCGCTGGCAAACAGGCGCTCCATCGGCGAGTTGTCGGTGCGCCCGGCAGCGGCGCTGTACAGGTCGTTCAGGTTCTTGCCCGACCAGAACTCACGCTCGAAATCCTCGTTGCCCTGGCGCAGCCCACGCAAGCTGAACAGCTTGCTGAAGATCACCGTCCAGCTGGCCAGCGAGGTGATCATCAGCCCGGCCATGACCAGCTGCACGACCAGGCTGGCCTGCAGAATGAGCGCGGTGATCGAAAGGTCTTGGTTCATGTCAGTTGGTCGAGTATCGGCGCCGGGAT
>JBBRJU010000711.1:0-1548 GCA_038218895.1 Burkholderiales bacterium | reverse complement strand
CAGCTGCGCCTGCTGCCGCGCGCCCAGCCAGAGTTTGACCCCTGCCCTGTGTCGAACACGCTGCGACTGACCGATGCCCCGACCGCCTGCCGCTCTGTGACGCCTGGCGACGGCGGCTGCCAAGATTTGTTGTCTCGGCCATGAAGTTGATGGCCCATGTCGAGCGTTGTGCGCGACGCCTTGAAGCTGCGGGCCTGAGCTTCGGGCACGGCACCGACAATGCCTTTGATGAAGCCGTCTGGCTGGTGCTGTGGCGGCTGGGCCTGCCGCTGGACGAGCTGGATGAGCAGGCCGAACGTGAACTGTCCATTGATGAAGCGGCGGCTGTTGAAAGCCTGCTGCAACAACGCCTCCAGACCCGCCAGCCCTTGGCCTACCTGACCGGCGAAGCCTGGCTGCAGGGCCTGGCCTTTGAAGTCACCCCCGACGTGATCGTGCCGCGCTCGCTGATCGCCGAACCCCTGGTTGACGGCACGCTGGACAGTTGGCTGCCTGCCGCGCCTGCACGGGTGCTCGACCTGTGCACCGGCGGCGGCAGCCTGGCTTGCCTGGCGGCCCTGCTTTGGCCACAAGCCACCGTTTTAGGCACCGACTTGTCGGCAGCCGCCTTGGCTGTGGCTGCGCGCAACATCCAGCGCCACGGCTTGCAGGATCGCGTACAGCTGGCGCAGGGCGATGGCCTGCTTGCGGCACCCGTGGCGCTGCACGGCCGCTTCGACCTGGTGCTGTGCAACCCCCCCTATGTGCCCGACCGCTCGATGCAGCGGTTGCCCCCCGAATATCTGGCTGAGCCCAGAATGGCTTTGGCCGGCGGGGCTGACGGCATGGACTTCATCCGCCAACTCTTTGAGCAATTGTCCGATCACCTCAACCCCCAAGGCCTGCTGGTGCTGGAAATCGGCCACGAGCAGCAACACTTTGAAAACAACTTCAGGGGCCTGTTCGCGCCCAGCCCCGGCCTGCGTCCAGCCCGTAACTCCAGCAACAAGCGCAACAAAGCGGGCTCACCGGCCACCCCACAAGTGCTGGCGCAACCAATCTGGCTGCCCACCAGCAGCGGCGACGAGCAAGTGCTGATGCTGGGATTGCCGAGTCTTGCAGCTGCGGCCCGACGCAACGGCCTCACCCCAAAAGTTCAACCATGATCACGCTTCGCAATATCACGCTGCGCCGCGGCACCAAGGTCGTGCTGCAGGGCGCCAACCTGAGCTTGCAGCCCGGCGAAAAGGTGGGCCTGATCGGCCGCAATGGCGCCGGCAAATCGAGTTTGTTCTCGCTGCTCAGCAACCGGCTGCAGGCCGACACCGGTGACGTCGAGATCCCGCCCCGGTGGCGCAGAGGTGAGGTGGCGCAGGACATGCCCGAGACGGAAGACGGCGCCACCGACTTCGTGTTGCAAGGGGATGTTTCGCTGATGCAAGCGCAGGCCGAGCTGGACGCGGCACAAGCCAGCGGCGACGGCGAAGCCATGGCCCACGCCCACATGCTGCTCGAAGAGGCCGGCGCTTTCGACGCACCCGCCCGCGCACAGGCCTTGCTGCTGGGCCT
>JBBRJU010000710.1:0-1549 GCA_038218895.1 Burkholderiales bacterium | reverse complement strand
TCCCCCAGCAGCTCGGCCAGTGGGCTTTGCAGCGCCTGCGCCACCTGCAGCAGCAGCAATATGGACACATTGCCCTCGCCGTATTCCAAATTGGCCAGGTGGCGCTCGGAAACGTCGGCGGCCAGGGCGACCGCCTTGCGCGTCATGCCCCGGCGCGCGCGCAGCGAGCGCACCCGATCGCCCAAAGCGACCAGAAACGGGTGTTTCTCAGGCGCCGCGCTGGCCGCTTGGACCATCGCGGCAACATGCAATATATTGCTTGACATCATGTGTGTTCTTGGTAATCTGCGCTGCATGCACGATATTTCATGTCGGCACAAACAGCAAGCGCAGCCAGGAGACCGCCATGAAGCCCGAAACCAGCGCACCCGCCCCAGGTGATCTGTTCAATTTCGCCCAACACCTGCTCGACGCCAACGCCAACCGGCCTGGCAAAGCCGCCTTCATCGACGACCACGGCAGCCTGAGCTACGGCGAGCTGGCCAAGCAGGTGCGGCAGACGGCGGCTGCCCTGCTGGCGCTGGGCGTGAAGCGCGAAGAACGCGTGTTGCTGCTGATGCACGACAACAACCACTGGCCAGTGAGTTTTCTGGGTGCCATGCACGCCGGCATCGTGCCGGTGGCCGTGAACACCCTGCTGACCGCCGACGACTACGCCTACATGCTGGAGCACTCGCGGGCGCAGGCGGTGCTGGTGTCCGGTGCCTTGCTGCCGGTGCTGACCGCGGCCATGGTGAAGGCCGACCACGAGGTGAAGACGGTGGTGGTGTCGCACTCGCAGGCGCCACTGCATCCCAACGAAATCGAATTCGAGGCCCTGCTGGCGTCCCACACACCAGCCACCAAGCCCGCTGCCACGAGTCCCGACCATCCCGGCTTCTGGCTGTACTCGTCCGGCTCCACCGGCCGCCCCAAGGGCACGGTGCATTCGCACGGCAACCCCTACTGGACCTGTGAGCTCTACGGCAAACGGGTGCTGCAACTGCGCGAAGACGACCTGTGTTTCTCCGCCGCCAAGCTGTTCTTTGCCTACGGTCTGGGCAACGGGCTCACCTTTCCGATGGCGGTGGGCGCGACCACGCTGTTGATGGCCGAGCGGCCCACGCCGGAGGCGGTTTTCAAGCGCTGGCTCAGTTCAGCCGGGGGCGTAAAGCCCACCGCGTTTTTTGGCGCCCCCACCGGCTTTGCCGGCATGCTGGCCCACCCTGCCCTGCCCGCGCGCGACGACGTGGCGCTGCGGCTGGTGTCCTCCGCCGGCGAAGCGCTGCCGGCCGAACTTGGCGAGCGTTTCAAGGCGCACTTCGGCGTGGACATCGTCGACGGGATCGGCTCCACCGAAATGCTGCACATCTTTCTATCGAACCGGCCCGAGCGGGTGCGCTACGGCAGCACCGGCTGGCCGGTCCCGGGCTACAGCATCGAACTGCGCGGCGACAACGGCCAGGCTGTGCCCGACGGCGAGCCGGGCGACCTCTACATCCACGGCCCGTCGGCGGCCATGATGTATTGGGGCAACCGCGAGAAGACGCGCGACACCTTCCAGGGCGGC
>JBBRJU010000709.1:0-1565 GCA_038218895.1 Burkholderiales bacterium | reverse complement strand
ACCGGCAATACATGGCTGCCGCGCCTGCTGCGGTCAAGGCTTTCGGCGGTGAGTACCTGGTGCGTGGCGGCCGGCATGTGGTGCTCGAAGGTGATTGGCAGCCCGCCCGCATCGCGATGCTGCGCTTCCCGAGCCTGGACGCCGCCCAGCGCTTCTACGACGCCGAGGCCTACCGCGCCGCCCGCGCGCAACGCGCTGGCGCCACCGACTTCTTCAACATGGTCGTGGCCGAAGGCGTCGGCACGCCGGTCTGACCCACCTTCCCGTTCACAACTCCAAAGGACCCCCCATGAGCGCCATCGTCGACATCGTCGGCCGAGAAATCCTCGACAGCCGCGGCAACCCCACCGTCGAATGCGACGTGCTGCTGGAGAGCGGCACCATGGGCCGCGCTGCGGTGCCCAGCGGTGCCAGCACCGGCAGCCGTGAAGCGATCGAGCTGCGTGACGGCGACAAGGCGCGCTACCTGGGCAAGGGCGTGCTGAAGGCGGTGGACCATGTCAACACCGAGATCAGCGAATCGGTGCTGGGCCTGGACGCCAGCGAGCAGGCGTTTCTCGACAAGACCCTGATCGACCTGGACGGCACCGACAACAAGAGCCGCCTGGGCGCCAACGCGATGCTGGCCGTCAGCATGGCCGTGGCCCGCGCTGCGGCCGAGGAATCCGGCCTGCCGCTGTACCGCTACTTCGGCGGGTCGGGCGGCATGAGCCTGCCGGTGCCGATGATGAACGTGATCAACGGTGGCGCCCATGCCAACAACAACCTCGACCTGCAAGAGCTGATGATTATCCCGGTGGGTGCACCCAGCTTCCGCGAGGCCGTGCGCTGGGGCGCCGAGACCTTCCACGCGCTCAAGCAGATCCTGAACGACCAGGGCATCAGCACGGCGGTGGGCGACGAAGGCGGCTTCGCCCCCAGCGTGGCCAGCCACGAAGCGGCCATCCAGATGATCCTGCAAGCCATCGACAAGGCCGGCTACACGGCAGGCGAGCAGATCGCCATCGGCCTGGACTGCGCCGCCAGCGAGTTCTACAAGGACGGCAAGTACGTGCTGGCCGGTGAAGGCGGCATCGAACTCAGCGCCGAAGCCTGGACCGACATGCTGGCCAACTGGGTGGACAAGTACCCGATCATCAGCATCGAAGACGGCATGCATGAAGGCGACTGGGCGGGCTGGAAGCATCTGGCCGACCGTCTGGGCTAGAAGGTGCAGCTGGTGGGCGATGATCTGTTCGTCACCAACACCCGCATCCTGGAGCGTGGCATCCGCGAGGGTGTTGCCAACTCCATCCTGATCAAGATCAACCAGATCGGTACGCTGACCGAGACCTTCGCCGCCATCGAGATGGCCAAGCGCGCCGGCTACACCGCCGTGATCTCGCACCGTTCGGGCGAGACCGAGGACTCGACGATTGCCGACATTGCCGTGGGCACCAACGCCGGCCAGATCAAGACCGGCAGCATGAGCCGCAGCGACCGCATGGCCAAGTACAACCAGCTGCTGCGCATCGAGGAAGACCTGGGCGACATCGCCAGGTACCCCGGCCGCAGCGCCTTCTACA
>JBBRJU010000708.1:0-1570 GCA_038218895.1 Burkholderiales bacterium | reverse complement strand
GCTGCTTGGAACTGCATCAGGTGGCGTGATGGTACCCAGCGCCAAGGCAGCACGGGTGCAGCGATGGGCCGACGGCCAGAGCGCTGGCCCTGGTGGGTTCTTGGCGCGCCGACCGAGCACAGCACGGCCTGGTCGCGCCATTTAAGCCAAGCATCAGACTGCCTGCCGAAGATGGTGGCCAAGGAGTTGCCATGACCACCCCACATACCGCGCATCGCCACATACCCCGCTGTTGGCAGGCCGGTGCCGGCCTGCTGCTCTGCCTGGCCGCCATCGCCGCGACCGCCGCCACCCCGGCCGAGCTGTTGGCCGGTTACAGCGCACAAGCCGGCGCACACGCCGGCCTACCCGCCGGCGCACCGGCCCAGGTCGCCCGTGGCCAGGCCTTCTTCACTGCCAAGCACGGCAAGGACTGGCGCTGCGCCAGCTGCCATGGCGCCGTGCCCACCCGGGCCGGCCAGCACGCCAGCACCGGCAAACCGATCACTGCACTGGCGCCAGCCTTCAACCCTGAGCGCTTCACTGACCCGGCCAAGGTGGAGAAGTGGTTCCGCCGCAATTGCAACGACGTGGTGGCGCGTGAATGCAGCGCCGCTGAAAAGGCCGACGTGCTGGCCTGGCTGACATCACTCAAGCCATGACCGACCGCCGCCCTGCCCACGACCGAGGACAAGCCATGACCACGCCCGCCACCCACACGACGCCGCATGGCACCTGCCTGCCGGCCCTGCTGCTGGCCGCCGCCCTGCTGGCCCCGTTCACCGCGCACGCCGACCGCGTCGCGGTGCCCATGCTCAAGGCCTACCAGCAGGAATGCGCAGCCTGCCACCGGGCCTACCCGCCGGGCCTGCTGCCGGCCGCCTCCTGGCAGCGGCTGATGGGCAACCTGCCCAAGCACTTCGGCACCGACGCCTCGCTCGACGCCGCCACGCTGCAGACGCTGTCGGCCTATCTGGCCAGCAACGGCGGTACTTTCAAGAAGGTGGCGCGTGACCGCGCACCGCCGCCGGACGACCGCATCAGCCGCGCCCCCTGGTTCGTGCGCGAGCACCGCGAGGTGGAGCCTGCGGCCTGGAAGCGCCCGTCCATCGGCAGCGCCGCCAACTGCGCGGCCTGCCACACCCGCGCCACACAGGGCAGTTTCAGCGAGCACGACATCCAGATCCCGCGATGAACCCGGACACACCATGACCACAGAACATCTGCCCACCCCCACTGGCGCCGGCGCGCCGATCCGCGTGCTGGTCTGGGACCTGCCGGTGCGGGTCTTCCACTGGCTGCTGGCGCTGAGCTTTGCCGGCGCCTGGATCACCGCCGAGAGCGAGCGCTGGCGCCTGCTGCACGTCACGCTGGGCTACACCCTGGGCGGGCTGATCGTCTTCCGCGTGCTGTGGGGCCTGGTGGGCAGCCGCCATGCCCGGTTCAATGACTTCGTGCGCGGGCCGCGCGCGGTGCTGCGCTACCTGGGCGCGCTGCTGCGCGGCCGTCCCGAGCACCATGTGGGCCACAACCCGGCCGGGGCGCTGGCCATCGTGGGCATGCTGGGCCTGGGCGCGCTGATCGTGGCCTC
>JBBRJU010000707.1:0-1583 GCA_038218895.1 Burkholderiales bacterium | reverse complement strand
CGCGCTATGCACTGGACGATGCCGAGCTGAAGCCCTATTTCCCGCTGCCGGCGGTGGTGGCTGCGGCGTTTGAATGTGCCCAGCGTCTGTTCGGCCTGCGCTTTCGCCCGCGCACCGATCTCGCCGGTTACCACCCCGACGTGGCGGTGTACCAGGTCGACGACGCCGACGGCGCGCCCGTCGGCCTGTTCCTGCAGGACAACTTCTCACGCCCGGCCAAGCGCAGCGGCGCCTGGATGAGCATGCTGGCGGTGCAGCACCGCAACACCACCGACGGCACGCCGCGCCTGCCGGTGGTGCTGAACAACAACAACTTCGCCCGCGGCGAGCCGGGCACGCCCACGCTGCTGTCGCCCGACGATGTGCGCACCCTGTTCCATGAGTTCGGCCACGGCCTGCACGGGCTGCTGAGCAATGTGGCCTACGAGCGCCTGTCAGGCACCCGGGTGCTGCGTGATTTCGTCGAGCTGCCGTCGCAGCTGTTCGAGCATTGGGGCCAGGAGCGCGCGGTGCTGCGCCGCCATGCCCGCCACTGGCAGACCGGCGAGACCATCCCCGAGGCCCTGCTCGACAAACTGGACGCGGCGCGCCGCTTCGGCCAGGGCTACGACACCGTGCGCTACACCGCCAGCGCCATCCTCGACCTGGCCGCGCACCAGCGGTGCGCGCCGGTCGGCGATGTCGACCACTTCGAGGCCGAGACCCTGGCCGCACGGGGCCTGCCCGATGACACCGGCATCGCCCACCGCATGCCGCATTTCCAGCACCTGTTTGCCGGTGACGGTTATGCGGCCGGCTATTACGTCTACCTGTGGGCCGAGGTGCTGGAAGCCGACGCCTGGCAGGCCTTCGTCGAGGCGGGCGATGCCTTCGACCCGGCCGTCGCTGCCCGGCTGCGGGCCGAGATCTACGGCCGCGGCGACAGCGTCGAGCCCGGCGCCGCCTACCGTGCCTTCCGCGGCCGGGATGCCGGCGTGGCGCCGATGCTGCGCGAGCGCGGCCTGATCGACTGACCCCACCGACCCAAGCCCGACCTTCCTAGACCGGGCTCCCTCCCCACACCGCAAGTGCGCGGCCACAATCGGGCTGGAATCTGTTCTTGCATGCAAACCATGGCCACCCGTCACCCCCACACCGGCGCTCCCCGCCGGCTGCACTCGCTGATCGAATGGCGGGCGCTGGCCGAGATCGCGCTGTTGCCCCTCACCTGGCCGGCGCTGGCCCAGCTGCCGCACGGCGACGGGCATCCGGTGCTGCTGCTGCCCGGCTTCATGGCCGACGAAGGCTCGTTGTTCGCGCTGAAGGCCTTCCTGTCCGGCCGGGGCTATGCGGTGCAGACCTGGGGCCTGGGCCGCAACATCGGCTTCCAGCGCCGCCATGCACAGGCGCTGGAGCAGAAGATCCGCCACCTGCACCACAGCTCCGGGCGGCGTGTCAGCCTGGTGGGCTGGAGCCTGGGTGGCGTGTTCGCGCTCTACGGTGCACTGCAGGCGACCGAATGCGTGCGCCAGCTGGTCACGCTGGGCAGCCCGGTCAACGTGGGGCCCGAAGGCAGCCAGGCGTCCCCGCTGGTGAAGGCGCTC
>JBBRJU010000706.1:0-1589 GCA_038218895.1 Burkholderiales bacterium | reverse complement strand
GGCCTCTTCGATTTCAAAATGATCCAAGAATACTCCCACGCGGGCCGGGGCCATGGCGATCCCTCAACCGGGGTGGTCACGGCTGGCACGGGTGCCAACGGCATCCTGACCGCGACAATTTACACGGGGGTGCCGGCGCGGCGCAACTGCAGCACGCCATCATGCAGCCGGCCAAAGCGGATGGCCGGCAGGTCGGCCAGGTGGCTCTGGTGCCCTGCCAGGGCGCGCGCATGCCCTGCTGCGGCAGCAGGCCGGCAGCGCGCTGCACATAGCCGGATGTGAAGCTGAGGAAGGGCTGCACCGGCACCGACGCGCCGCGCAGCGGCATCGCAATGGCCTGGCCGTGGCGCTGCATGTGGTTGAGCAGCCGGCAGACCCAGCCGGCGGTGGGGTCGGCCACCAGCGTCCATGGCGCATGGGCGCAGCCGAAGGCCATGGCCAGGTCGGGCACGTCGCCCAGCATCCTGCCCTTGGACGACAGCGACTGGCCCGGCAGCACGGCGCGGTTATCGACGCGGATGGCGATGTCGCCCAGCACGTTGCGCTGCAGGCCGGTGGCCAGCACCACGATGTCGGCCGGCAGGTGCTGGCCGCTGGCCGCTGGCCCACTGCGCGCCGCTGGCGGTGCAGTGCTGGATGGTGTCCGTGACCACCGCCGCGCGGCCGGCGCGGATCTGCTGGAACAGGTCGCCATCGGGCGCCGCGCACATGCGCTGGTCCCAAGGCTTGTCGCGGGGGCTGAAGTGCCGCTGCGCATCACAGCTGCCGCCCGGCTCGGCGGCGGCCATGGCCACCAGGCGCTGCTTGACCTGTGCCGGGCGCTTGCGGGCCAGGCCGGCGTAGAAGCGGCCGACCAGCACATTCTTCCAGCGGGTGATGGCATAGGCCGCGCCCGCCGGCAGCCAGCGGTTCAGGCGCCGGGCGATCGCATCGACCGACGGGCGGTTGACCCCGTCGGTGGGCGAGCGCTGCAGCATCGTCACCTGCGCTGCGGTCTTGGCCATCTCGGGCACCAGGGTGATGGCGGTGGCGACGCTGCCGACCACCACCACGCGCTGGCCGGCATGGTCCAGCCCCGCCGGCCAGAACTGCGGCGTGGCGATGCGGCCCTGGAACGCCGCCTCGCCGTCGAACACCGGCCGGTGGCCGCTGGCATCGCTGTAGTAACCGCTGCACAGGGACAGGAAGCGGGCGCGCTGGTGCAGCATCTGCACCGCACCGGTGCTGGCGTCGGTGCACTGCAGCTGCACCGTCCAGCAGGCGTCTGCACTGTGCCAGTCGGCGCGCAGCACCTTCTGGCCGAAGCGGCTGTGCGGCGTGATGCCGGCCTCGTGGGCTGTCTCGCGGACGGATTGCAAGATCGCCGGGCCGACGGCAATTGCCTTGGCCGCGCGCCAGGGCTTGAAGGCATGACCCAGCGTGTACCTGTCCGAATCCGACCGGATGCCGGGGTCGCGGAACAAATCCCAGGTGCCGCCGATGGCCTGGCGCGTCTCGACGATGGCCCAGCGCTGGCCGGGGCAGCGGCGCTGCAGATGGCGCGCCGCGCCAATGCCCGACAGGCCGGCGCCGACGATCAGCACATCGAG
>JBBRJU010000705.1:0-1601 GCA_038218895.1 Burkholderiales bacterium | reverse complement strand
TGGCCGCGCCGCGCGGGCACGCCCGAAAAACTCTGACGCCCTGAGCCGCCGCTGCAGCCCCAGGGCCAGCAGCGCCGCCAGCACGCAGCCCAGGGTGCCGGGTTCAGGCACCAGATAGGCAGGCTGCGTCGCCAGGCCCTGCGCCACGGGGCCGCCACCGCCGCCACCGCCACCGCCGCCGCCGCCATCGCCCCCACCATCACGCTGGCCGGCCCCACCATCGGGCGCCAGGCCCAGGGCCCAGCGCAGTCCGCCCAGCCAGGCCCGGTCTGGCGCGTCTGTTGCCAGGCCGACCCAGGGCACCGGCCCGCCCTGCTCGGCCATGGCGGCTGCCAGCACCGGCTTGCCCTGGCGTGCGCCACGCGCGCCCAGCACCGACACATTGCCGCAGACGTCAGGCACCATCACCGAGTGCAGACGGCCGCGCAAATCGCGGGCTTCGTACAGATCGGCCAGCTCGACATGGCCGGGCGCGAAGTTGATGCGCGCATCGACGCACAGCGTGCGGCCATACGTCATCACGAACGAGCGGGGGTTGAACGCGCGGCCGTCGGTCACGGTGCGGATGGCACCGGTGCGGATCTCCAGCCGGTCGGTCACCTGGTGCGCCTGGCGCATGCGGCTGATCTCGCGCACCACTTCGGGCGGCAGGCGCGCGCCGAGCAATGCCTGCTCGGTGGTGCCGCGGTAGGGGTTGCGGCCGGGCTGGCCCCAGGCACAGCCCTCGCGCAATGACAGCGGCGGCACTGCGGCGGCGGGCACGCCCGGCAGCGCCTGTGGCCAGGTCAGCAGGGCGTGGCCGGCTGGCAGCGGCCGGCCGTCATGGCTGGCGCCCAAGGGCACGGCCTGCTGCACCAGCCGCTCGGTCCAGTGGCCAGCGGCCATCAGCACCACCAGCACGGCCGGCACCGCCAGCGCCGCCAAAGCCGCCAGTGCCACCAGTGCCGCATCCGCACTAGCGCCAGCGGCCGGCAGCAGGCCCGCTGCCAGGCGTTGCCGCGCCCGCACCAGGGGTGCACCCGCCGGGGTCACCCCTGCGGACGGCGCTGGCGCGCCAGCGTGGCGCTGGTCGGGCTGCGCCAGCAAGCCTTGCCAGCCGCAGCCGCCAGCGGCACAGCCATAGCGACGCCGCCCGCGCCGGGTGGGGCTGGCGTGGTCGGCCTGTTGCCGCTGGATGCGGCGCAGGCCCTGGCCACATTGCGGACAGGCGGGAGGCGGGGAGACTGGAGACGGCACCTCTGTGTATCGGCACCGCCGCTGGAAGATGCAGGCAATGCATCACGGACGGGGCGCAAGCCGGTGCAGATTGGCGCCGACAACCCAGATGTGACCCAGCCGATCCTCCAAGCCCACCGCAGGTGGCACCTCTGCCGATGGCAATTCTGCAAGTGGCACTTCCGCCTGGGCCCGGCGGCCTGGCTGCTGGCCGCTGCCTGCGCTGCCGGTGCCGCCGACGCTGCCGACGCCGACCCGCTGGGCGCCCAGGTGCTGGTGGAGGTGAACCGCTACCGCAGCAGCCTGGGCTTGCCGGTCCTGCAGCCCGACGCACGGCTGCAGGCCATCGCCAGCGAGCACAGCGAGACTCTGGCGCGCCAGGGCCG
>JBBRJU010000704.1:0-1607 GCA_038218895.1 Burkholderiales bacterium | reverse complement strand
GAGCAGACATGACTGACACATTGATCGAAGACAGCGCCGCCAAGCTGTTCTCCACCCAGGTCGACAAAGACCGCCGGCTGCCTCGCTGGAGTGCCGCCTACCCGCTGCTGCGCGGCCTGGGCTACTGGCAGGTGCCACTGCCGCTGGCCGAAACCATGGTGGCGGCGCAGCTCGCATCGCTGGCAGGTTTTGCCATTCCCGACGGCCCGCTGACGCTGATCGAGCAAGGCCAGGGCAACCAGTTGCAGGTGGCCGATGGTGATGGTCTGGCCACGCTGACCGGCACCGCGCATGGCGTGCCCTGGGCACGCCATGCCACCGCAGCGCTGGTGTCGCTGGCCGACGGGCGGCTGGCGCTGCTGGACCTGGCCGGAGCGCCCGGCGTGCAGGTGCAGCCGCAGACCAACCATGCCGGATTGCCGTCGGACACCCTGGTGTTGCAACAGGCCCGGCTGCAGGCCGTGGCGCCCAACCCGCTGGCGCTGGCGCGGCCGGTGTGGACGCTGGGCGCGGTGGCACGCAGTGCCATGCTGGTGGGCGCGCTGGAATCGGCGCTGGAGCAATCAGTGCGCTATGCCGGTGAACGGGTGCAGTTCGGCAAGGCCATCGGCAAGTACCAGGCCATCCAGCAGCAGCTGGCGCTGATGGCCGGTGATGTGTCGGCCGCCCGTGTGGCGGCGCTGGTGGCGCTGGCGGATGCACCCGGCGGCGACCAGGCCAGCTGCGCGGCAACCCACTTTTCCACCGCCGTGGCCAAGGTGCGGGCCGGTGAAGCCGCCACCCGCGGCACCAGCATCGCCCACCAGGTGCATGGCGCCATCGGCTTCACGCATGAACACGCGCTGCACTTTGCAACCAGGCGGCTGTGGGCCTGGCGTGAAGAGTTCGGCACCGACGCGGCCTGGGCCGCCGAGCTGGGCCGTGCGGCCATCGCTGCCCGCGCCGTCGGCTTCTGGGCCGGCGTCACCGCCAAGCAGTTCTGACCGGCTGTGCTGAACGACAACACACAAGAGACAACACCATGCCCAACGAATACCAGGACGTGCAGGTCAGCTTCGACGGCCATGTGGCCACGGTGGAGATGTGCAAGCCGCCGCACAACTTCTTCACCATCCCGCTGATCCGCGCGCTGGCCGACGCTTTCGAAGACCTGGAGGCCGACCGCCGCTGCCATGCCATCGTGCTGGCGGCGCAAGGCACCAGCTTTTGCGCCGGTGCCGATTTCACCAACCGCGAAGCGACGCCGCCGCAGCGCAGCCCCCGCGCGCTGAACCCGATCTACGACGAAGCACTGCGCATGTTTGCCTGCCGCAAGCCGGTGGTGGCTGCGGTGCAGGGCCCGGCCATCGGCGGCGGGCTGGGCGTGGCCCTGGTGGCGGATTTCCGCGTCACCTGCGTCGAGGCCAAGTTCTCGGCCAACTTCAACCGTCTGGGCTTCCACCCTGGCTTCGGCCTGACGGCCACGCTGCCGCGCCTGGTGGGTGTGCAACAGGCGGCGCTGCTGTTCTACACCGGCCGGCGCATCGCGGGTGCAGAAGCCGTCGCCATCGGCCTGGCCGACATGCTGGTGGCGCAAGACCAGGTGCGCACCGAGGCGCAGAAGCTGG
>JBBRJU010000703.1:0-1614 GCA_038218895.1 Burkholderiales bacterium | reverse complement strand
GTGGTCCAGTCCGGCTTGTCTTTCGTGCCGCCGGGGTTGCCGTCAAAGATCACGCAGGTGGTGCCGTTGAGCAGGCCGCTGGTCTGCGCGTTCCACATCACCCAGCCGGTGGAGCTGTACCAGTGGTAGCGCTCGCCCCAGCTGTTGGGCTCGTAGCTGCAACCCACATCGTTGTGTAAAATTTTCAGCGCCAGCGCGACGATGAGCGTGCCGCCATGGCCGTGCACGATGGGCTTGGGCAGGCCGGTGGTGCCGCTGCTGTAAACGATCCACAGCGGGTGGTCGAACGGCAGCCAGAGCGGCTCGAAGGCGGCCACCGCAGAATCGTTGCGCGCGGTGGCAGCAATGAACAACACGCAAGGCGCCGCCCCCACCAACGCCGCTTGTTGCGCGGCCCCGCCCTCGGCCAGATTGGTGTGCAGGATCAGATGTTGCACCGTCGGCAGCGCAGCGCGCAGCTCGGCCACCACCGCCAGGCGGTCGAAATCCCGCCCGCCGTGGGTCACGCCGTCGCAGGCGATCAGCACCTTGGGCTCAATCTGCCGGAAGCGGTCCAACACCGCGTTCGTCCCCATGTCGGGCGCGCACACGCTCCACACCCCGCCGATGCTTACCGTGGCCAGAAAGGCGACCATGGTCTCGGGGATGTTGGGCAGGTAAGCCGCGACGCGGTCCCCCGGCTGCACGCCCTGTGCCTGCAAATGCAGCGCGAGCGAGGCCACTTGACGACGCAGCTCGGGCCAGCTCATTTCCACATGACGGCCCTTTTCGTTGCGACTCACGACAGCCATGAAGCCGGCCTCGTGCGCGGGCTGCACGTGACGAAAGACCTGCTGTGCGTAGTTCACTTTTGCCCCCGGAAACCAGCTCGCGCCGGGCATCACATTGCGCTCCAACACCGCCGTGTGTGGCGTGGGCGACTGCAACCCGAAGTAGTCCCAAATGCTTTGCCAGAAGGCGTCGAGCTCGGTGGTGGACCAGCGCCAGAGCGCGTCGTAGCTGCCAAAGTGCAGGCCGCGCTCGGCGGCGAGCCATTCTTGGTAGAGACGAATTTGTGGGATGTAGGGCGCGGCTGCGGTGGTGGTTGTCATGGCGGTTTTGGTGTGTGCCCTTGCGGCTTGTCTCGTGTCCACGAGGGTAGCAGCGGCCCCGAACGCGCACCACACCGGCGGTGACACACCCGTTTGAAATCGGCCAAACCGGTCTCGTGCGCCCAACCGCGCCGTCTCAATGGGCGCTTGATGACGCCACCTGCGTCCGCTTCCAATTCCCAGTGCTGCTCCGTCAGTACACGCTCGATGACGTTGGACCATCGCCAGAAACCGAGCCAAATCGCTGGGCCAGTGCGCTGGTCTGGCGCGCCAGGATCTGGGTGTCGAGCCCCACTGCCACGAATACCGCTCCCAGCGCCAGATAGCGGTGCGCCTGCGCCTCGTCGGTGCACAAAATGCCCGGCGCTTTGCCGGCTTGGCGGATGCGAACGATCGCGTCGTCGATCGCAGCTTGCACCTCTGGGTGGTCGGGCTGGCCCACATGCCCCAGCGAAGCGGACAGATCGGCTGGACCGACGAACATGCCATCGACTCCCGGTGTGTTGGCGATCGCATCCAGGTT
>JBBRJU010000702.1:0-1614 GCA_038218895.1 Burkholderiales bacterium | reverse complement strand
CTTGCCCGGCCGCGCCGCGCCTGAGCTTGATCTTGCCCAGGTTGTTCTACAAGGCCGCCAAGGCCGCTGAGGGTGGCAAGTGGGTGCGTCGCAGCGTCAAGGCCTGGCTGAACAAACTCTCAGCCTGCTCGAGGTGGCCTTCGCGCAGCTCCAGCGCGGCCCAGTTGTTCAGTGTGTTCAGGCCGTCGTTGCTGGCCTGACTGCCCAGTCGCTGCCACAACCGCCAAGACTGCTCGAAGTCTTGCCGGGCAGCGCCCAGTTGGCCTGCGTGGAACTTGGTCAGACCCAGGTTGTTGAGGTGGGTGGCGGTCTCAACATGCATCTCGCCAGACAAGGCGATGCGCTCGGGCAAGGCGTCTTGCAGGATGCGCACGGCCTCTTCGGCCTGGCCGCCGGCGCGCGCCGATTGCGCTTGCAGCAAGCGGCTCTCCAGCAACTTGCTGCGCCAGCGTGCCGGGTCGGTCTGCCAAAAAGCTTGAGCCTGCGCCAACAGGCCCTGCACCCGCTGGCCCTGACCCGAGCGCAACAGGCATTGCGCCAAGTCCAGCCGCACCTGGGCCACGGTGTCTGCGGGCAAGTCGGCAGCACGCTCCAGCAAACGCTCGAACAACGGCGCGGCGCCCACATAGTCATTGAGCTGAAAGTACAACTGCGCAAGCGCCAGCAAGGTGGGCGCGGCGGTGGCCGGGTCGGCGTCCAGATCGCGGCTCAAGCGCCGGGCAGAGTCGGCCAGCAATTGGCGGGCCGTGACGTCCTGGCCCGCAGCGCTTTGCTCGCCTGCCACCCTGAACATGGTCAGCAAGTAGTCGCGTACCGCCTTGTTGCTGGTGGCTTCGGCACGCGCCATGTCACGCTCCAGCCCGGCTTCTCGGGCTTGCCAGGCCACGCCAGCCAGCCCCAGCAGCAAGCTCAGCAACACCGCGCAGGCAGCTGCCACTGCGGTGCGGTGCCGGCGCACCAGGCGGCCCAGAACATAAGATGCTGCGTCACCCCGGGCCAGCACCGGCAGGCCCTGGCGCCAGCGCTGCAGATCCTGCAGCAGCGCCTGGGCATTGGCGTAGCGGCGTTGTGGCTCGATGGCCAGACAACGGCCGACGATGGCGTCCAGATCACCACGCACCTGGCGCGCCAGCGGCGTTTGAAGGTGACTGCTGGGCGGCGCAGGTGGGTCGAGCAAGCCCAGCCGCTGCACGGCTCTTTGCACCCCACTGCCGTGCAGTTGCCAAGGGAGCTGGCCACTGAGCAGCTGGTACAGCACGACACCCAGCGCATAGACATCGGCCGTGGCGCCCAGCGGCCCGGCACGCAGTTGCTCAGGCGCGCAATACGCCGGCGTCAAGCGCAAAGCCAGCGTGGTGTGGGCCGCGTCAGCGTCGCCAGCCGGGCCCTCGACGATCTTGGCGATGCCGAAGTCCAGCAGTTGCACCTGCCCCTGGCCATCGACCAGCAGGTTGGCAGGTTTCAAGTCGCGGTGCACCACCCATTGCCCGTGGGCGTAGGCTACAGCCACCACCACTTGCTCAAACAGCGCAACCTTCTGCGCCAGCGGCAGGCCCAGCGCGTACTGGTCCAGCGGCACCCCCTGGACCAGTTCGAGCACCGCGAACAGGCGGC
>JBBRJU010000701.1:0-1624 GCA_038218895.1 Burkholderiales bacterium | reverse complement strand
AGACCGGCGCGGCTGCGCAGATAGTCTTTGTTGAGCATGGCTGCAGGGCTGCCGCCGGGCAAGGGCACAAAGTCGCTGTCGGCCACGTACTTGTTGCGGTCTGCATAGGCCAGCCGCTGGGCCTCAGCCACCAGATGCACGCCAAAGACGGTGGGTTTGCCGCCGTTGTCGTCCATCGCCGTGGGCCGGTCTTGGGCCAGCGAGAAGTTCTCCAGGATGCCCAACGTCTGGGCAATGGCAATACCACCGCTGCTGGGTGGCGGCATGCCACAGACCCAAGCCTCGTTGCGGTAGACCGAGCAGATCGGCTCGCGCTTGACCGAGCGGTAAGCCGCCATGTCGGCCATCGTCGTCAGGCCTGGCGTGATGCCAGCGGTGTTGTCGGTGATTTCGTCAACGATGTCTCGCGCGATGGCCCCCGTGTAGAAGGCCGCCACGCCGCCGTTGGCAATCGTCTGGAAGGTGGTCGCCAATGCAGGGCTGCGCAGCAACGTGCCTGCGGCCTTGGCTGTGCCGTCGGCGTTCAAGAAGTACGCCCGAGCTTCAGCGTCACGCGCCAGGTTGGCGGCCGAGCCAGCCACGGATGCAAACATCCGCGGGCTGATGGCAAAGCCGTCGGTGGCGATCTTGATGGCCGGGTCGAACAGCTCTTTCCAGCTCAACTTGCCGCCATCCTTGTGGGCTGAATCGAGCATGTGCAGGACACCGGGCGTGCCGATCGAGCGGCCGCTGGACCGTGCGTTGGGCAAAGGTGCCGTTTGTTCGCTGTCACTGACCCAGCGCAAGTAGTTGGGGGTCGCTGCTGACGGTGCAGTCTCGCGTCCGTCGTAGGCCGTGACGCGGCCGCTGGCCTTGTCGTAGTACATCAAGAAAGCACCACCCCCAATGCCGCTGCTCTGTGGCTCGACGAGGTTGAGCACCATCTGGGTCGCAATCGCTGCATCCACGGCCGTGCCCCCGCGCTTGAGCACATCGCAGCCCGCCTTGGTGGCCAGCGGGTTGGCCGCCACCACCATGAAGCTGCGTGAGTAAACCACCTTTTTGCTGGCAAAGCCGGTCGCAATTTCTGGCGCGCCGTTCTGGCCTGGCGCACCCGGGTCAAACAAGGCACCTGCCGCATTGGTTTGCAGGCAAGCGTTTTCTGCCACGGTGTCCACTTCGTCGTCGCTGCCACCACAACTGGCCAGCAGCGCAGCGGCCAGCAGGATTTGCGCAGGGCGAGCGAAGCGTGTCAGCCTGCGGCTGGCTTGAGCGGGTTGGACACGACGAAAGCTGTTTGTACGGGATGGCATGAAGAACGCTCCTCTGTCTGTATTTGTGCAGTTGCATGTTGCTGCTGCGCTTGGAAGGACCTTCACAGGGTCTTCCCGAATGAGGCGTCGATGAGACACTTGCACCATGCAAATCGCCCAACTGCTTTTCAGCCAAGGTTTTGGCAGCCGTCGTGAGTGCGCGCAACTGATTCGCCAAGGAAATGTGCGCTTAGACGGCCAAACCATCGACGACCCGAGCGCTGCCTTGACCGCCCAGCAACTGGGGCCCGAGCTGACCTTTGAAGTGCGTGGCGAGTCGTGGACTTACCAGCCTCAGGCGCATCTGATGTTGCACAAACCCGCGGGTTACG
>JBBRJU010000700.1:0-1639 GCA_038218895.1 Burkholderiales bacterium | reverse complement strand
CACCGGGCCGAAGGGGATGATGCGCGGCGCCCCGGCCAGCGCGCACTCTTCCTCGAACAGGTGCTTCTGGATGGCTGTCCAGCCCGGCCCGCCGAACTGCTCGGGCCAGCTGTAGCCGAGCCAGCCCTTCTTGCCGAGGATGCGGGCCCAGCGGCGGCTGTCGTCTTCTGACAGGCGCAGCGAATTGAACACCTTGTGGCTCAAGTCCTTGGGCAGGTTCTCGGCCACCCATTGCCGAACCTCGGCGCGGAAGGCCAGTTCGTCGGGGGTGAAGTGCAGGTCCATGGTCAAGTCTCCGTGGGAAGCGCCGGGGCGCTGATCAATCGATGTTTTTTAGCACGACCGTTCGTTTCGGGCTTGTCCCAGCTGGGACAACCTCTCAGCCAACCGGCTCGCGGCCGGGTGGCGGGTAGGCGTCGGCCACATAGGCAGGGCCCTTCATCACCATCACGACCACGCAGCCGATGGCCAGGGTGAGCACCAGCGTCCAGTGCAGCACCACCACGCCGATCAGCGCATACAGCAGGGTCTGG
Organism: Burkholderiales bacterium; assembly: GCA_038218895.1. Taxonomy (GTDB): domain Bacteria; phylum Pseudomonadota; class Gammaproteobacteria; order Burkholderiales; family Burkholderiaceae_C; genus Pseudaquabacterium. The sequence continues at coordinate 1,106 of JBBRJU010000700.1, read as the reverse complement.
GCGTCACGCTCGGCCGCCGTGGCGGTGAGCTCGGGCGCGGCCCACCACAGGCCGGCGGCCAGCAGCCCGGGCAGCGCCGTGCCCCAGGCCAGGATGGCCGGCAGACGGCGCCACAGATGCCATTCCAGGCCGGCACTGGTGCGGTGGTGGCCAGGCAAGCGGTTGAACCAGTTCATGGGCCTTCTCCAGAACAAGAGAACCAGAGTCTGACATGCACGCTGGTTTCGGGTTGGGGTTTCACCCGGCTGGCGGCTGGCGCATGTGCAGTCATTCCGGTGTCAGGGCCCGCGCGCCGGCACCGGCGGCGGGTGGCGGCGGCGCGGGGTGTCCGGTCGTTTCCTGCGGGTGATGTGTGTGACGTGTGTGACGTGTGTCATGTGTCATGTGTCATGTGTCATGTGCTGTTGCCCGCTGACTCCGGTGCCACCACGCAGCCGGCGATGCGCCATTGTTTGTCAGGCTGGCGCACCAGCAGGTAGGACGCGCGCCAGAACTTGCCGGCGACGTCACGCAGCTGCACCACCTGCAGCACGTCGCCGTCGGCATCCAGCGTGGGCTGAAAGAACACCGTGGCCACCGGCCGGACCACCATCGGGTAGCTGCCAGCCACCATCGCCATGAAGCGCTGCGCGTCGCCGAACTGCGCGCGGATGCCGGGTGCGGCGTACGAGAAGGCGCGCTCGGCATCGCCGTCGGCCATGGCCCGCAGCTGGGCCTCCACCACCCGGCGCACGGCCTGGGCGTCTGCCTGGACCAGCGGCGCGGCAGCAGCCGGCAGCCCCACTGCTGCCAGCGCCAGGCCGGCCACCAGCAGCTGTCTGCGGCGCGCGAGCACACGGCAGCGGCGCACCAGTGCCTGGCTGCCGGGCAGCAAGCGATGGTGCGTCATGCCTGCAGCCCCCGCAGCGCGCCATGCAGCATGGCGCCAGCCTGCAGCCGCCCCACTTCGATGCCGTTCCAGTTGACCAGCGGCGCGTCGCTGATACCACCCACAAACCGGCGCTCGTCGTCGTCCAGCCGCACCAGGCGGTCGATCACTGCAGCGATCACTACCTCGGCCGCGCGGGCGTTGTTGCCGTCGTCCATCTTGATGGCCACGCCCAGGC
>JBBRJU010000699.1:0-1641 GCA_038218895.1 Burkholderiales bacterium | reverse complement strand
TGCGCGCTTCGGCCCAGGTGCCGTCCAGCAGGATGAACAGCGGGCGCGGTTGTGACTGTGGCTGTGGGTGTTGCTGCAACTGCCGCTGCGGGCCAGGCAGGGCGCCTGTCGTGCCCGCTGTCGCCATGCCCGCCGTCACCATGCCCGCTGGTGCCAGGTGATGCGGTACACCGTGCACCACCCGCGCCGGTGCTGCGTACTCCTGCGGAAACACCAACACCGGTTGCCATTGCGGGTCTTGCAGCAGGGCCGCCAGTCCGCAGTCGGTGGTGGTGCGGGCCCAGCCGAACGCGAAGGTGTCGGGCACCACATCGGCCACCAGCCAGCCGGTGTTGCTGGGCTTCAGCGGCTCGGTGTCGGCCATCAGCAGGCAGATGCCCGCCTGAGCGGGCATGCGCAGCCGCCAAGCGCACAGGCAGTGGCTGGGCAGCAGCCGACAGCCTGGGCAACGCGCACCCTTGGTGCCGCCGCGGGCCAGAAATGGCTTGGTGCTGCGCGCCAGCCGGTCTGCCCGCAGCCGGGCCACGGCATGGGGCATCAGACGTGGGGCATCAGGCGCAAGCTGCGGCTCGACAGCAGCAGCAGGGTGCCGGCGTTGAAGCTGCCTCCGGTGGCTTCGGTGGCTTCGGTGCGGTTGCTGGCGTGCACGGGGGTGGCTGCTGGCATGGTGAGGTGCGCTTCGGTGCGCTTGGGTTCGCTCGGGTGCGCCTGCCGGATTCTCACCCGCGCGCGACCATCAGGCCATCGAGCGCCAAAGCTGCGCCAGTTCGATACCGATGCCTCACTGACGCCACACCAACGCCTCACCAACGCCTCACCAACGCGTCACCAACGCAACACCGCCCGCAAGGTCCGGGATGGTCCCGGGGCCGCCGGGCGCTCCCGGTGGGTAGAGTGGGCGCTCCGCTGAATGCCCACAACTCCTTCTGCCCGGTGCCGCCACCGGCCCCTGCCGCCATGGACACGCCTGAACTGCTGACCGTCGATGCCTTCATCCGCCACTGGGCTGCCGACCGGCCGCAGCGCCCGGCCATGGTGGGCGAGCGCCGCATCGACTTTGCCGGGCTGGAGGCCAGCACCCACCGGGTGGCCAGCGCGCTGCAGGCCGCCGGCTTGAAGAAGGGCGACCGCATCGCCTGGCTGGGCAAAAACGCGGTGCTGTACTTCACGCTGCTGTTCGGCGCCGCGCGCATCGGCGTGGTGATGGCGCCGGTGGGCTGGCGCCTGGCCGCGCCCGAGCGGCGTTACATCGTGCACGACACCGAATCGAAGCTGCTGTTTGCCGGTGACGGTTTTGCCGACGATGCCCGCGCCATGGCACCGCAGTTGCCGCTGGTGCAGCGCATCTTCTCGGCCGACGAGGCCTGGGCCTGGATCGACGGCAGCACGCCGTCCGCCTTCAGCCCCAGCGGGCCGGAAGACGCCATCCTGCAGCTCTACACCTCGGGCACCACCGGCAACCCCAAGGGGGTGGAGCTGTGCAACCGCAACTTGTTCGGGTTGCGCCGGGCGGCACAGCAGGCCGGGCTGCCCTGGGCCTTCTGGGATGCCGATGAAGTGGTGATGGTGGCCATGCCCTGTGCCCACATCGGCGGCACCGGGCTGGGCTTCATGGCGTTGGCCGGTGGCGTCAGCGGCTGC
>JBBRJU010000698.1:0-1647 GCA_038218895.1 Burkholderiales bacterium | reverse complement strand
CCACGGCGATCATCAGCTCGATCAGGGTGAAGCCACGGTTGGACGAGCGGTTCATGGTCATCCGTCGATGTAGATCAGCACGATGCGCCGGGCCGGGGCGGCCGAGCTTGCGGCCGGCGTTACGGCCGACGTTGCGGAGGTCGGCGCCGACGCATCGGCCGCCGGCAGCAACGGCGCGTCCGGTTCCAGCGCCAGCCGCACGGCCTGGCCGGCACGCAGGCTGCGCGGGCCCAGCAACTGGCCACCGGGGCCCAGCACCCGCAGCTGCGCAGCGTGCAGCGGCACCAGCTGGCCACGCACCGTCACCGTCCCTGCGCCCAGCTCCACGGCCTCCAGGCGGGCCGACACCAGGTCGAGCGTGGGCGCAGTGGCGCCCACGGCCGGGGCTGCCAGCACCAGGCGGCGGCCTTGCTCGGCCGTGCCACCCGGCCCAGCCACGGCCACCGCACCAGCGGTGCCAGCCAAGGCCGCCAGCAACAGACCGGTGGCCAGAAAAACAGGATGTGCAGGTGTCATGGAAGTTGCTCCCAGGAGGCGCGGCGTGATGGCACCCGGCCGCAGGACCCACCCACGCGCACGATCTTGCCTTCGGAGGTGTTGATCAGCTTGAACTCGGCGCAGGGTGCGGCAGCCGCGCCAGGCGCCGGCAGCGGCTTGCGCACGATGGTGGCGGCCGCCGGCACCGCACCCACCTGCACGCCTGATGGCGCGCTGCCGTCCAGGTAGTCGGCGTTGTTGACGATGTTGTCGTCGGTCAGGTCCAGCGCCGCAGCCCGGTTGCCGGTGAACACATGCACCTCCATGATCCAGCCGTCACCCCCGTAGGAGCAGGCGGCGGTGCTGGGGATCAGGGTGGAGATCACCAGCCGGCCGTTGCGCACCGTGGCTTCAGTCACCACCCGCTCACCGCTGGTCGGCAATGTCAGGCGCCAGCCCTTCTTGCCAGCCTCGTAGTCGGCCAGGCTGATGGCGTTGTCACCCACCAGCTGGGCATCGGCGGGCTTGCTCACCGCATGGGTGCTGAGGCGGTAATTCTTGCCGTTGGCGGCGGTGGCGGTGCGCACCACGCTCTGCACCTGCAGGTCGGCCAGGGCCACTTCGCTGTTGTTGTCCCAGATGCCGTACATGGCCTGGGTGCTGCCGGCAGCGTTGTCGCCGATGTCGACATAGCGGCCGCTGCCCACCGTCACCATGTAGCCGCCCTTGGGGTGGCGGGTGACGTCGGGCCGCGCGGTCATCGCCTGGCCGCTGGCGGCAGTGAACAATGCCTTGGGCACCGCCACCGTGCCGTAGGCCACCTTCCAGGCCGCAGGGCTGGCAGCACTGATGTCGAACTTCCACAAGTTGCCGGCAAGGTCGCCGGCATAGACGGCATCGGCCACGCCGTTGTCGTTGGCCGACACCACGGTCACCGCCGACAGGCCGTTGGGCGAACCACTGCTGCCGGCCTTGGTGTCGATGCGGCTGATGGCGCCGGTCTCCAGGTCGACCAGCAGCAGCACCGCGCGGCCGTTGGCGCTGTTGTAGCCGTTGCCGACGATGGCGCGCCAGCGGCCGTCGCGCATCTTGGCCAGGATGGGCCGGCCGAAGATGTGGCCGACGTCGGCATCGTCGCTGCCGATCTCCCAGCGCACCACCTGGGCGGCC
>JBBRJU010000697.1:0-1651 GCA_038218895.1 Burkholderiales bacterium | reverse complement strand
GCTCGGTGTTCAGCTTCGAGGTGCTGCTGCCGCCGGTGGCCGCGAGCACCCAGGCGCCGGCGGCCGCGCCGGCTGGCCAGCGCCTGCCGCGCCTGGTGCTGGTGGCCGAGGACGACGAGGTGAACGCGCTGATCGTCGGCGCCTACCTCGACAGCCTGGGCGTGCGCTGGGAGCGGGTGGCCGACGGCAAGCAAGCCGTGAGCCGGGCGCTGCGCGAGACCGACCGGCCCGAGCTGGTGCTGATGGATTGCCGCATGCCGGTGATGGACGGCCTGGCCGCCACCGCCGACATCCGCCGCCAGGAGCGCACGCTGGGGCTGATGCGCCTGCCGATCGTGGCGCTCACCGCCACCGCCACCGACACCGATCGCCAGGCCTGCCTGGAAGTGGGCATGGACGCGGTCATCGCCAAGCCCTTCACACCGGTGCAGCTGGCCGACGCGCTGCGCCAGGCAGGACGGACGCCGGCGCCGTAGTGGCGGCTTGGCGGTGGCTGGGTGGTGGTGGCTGGGTGGTGGCTGGGTGGTGGCTGCGTGGTGGCTGCGTGGTGGCGCTTCAGGCCGCCCAGGCCAGTGCCGGCGCCAGTGCCGTGGCGAAGGCTGGGGCTGGGGCTGGGGCTGGGGCTGGGGCTGGCGCCTTGGCCGGGGTCGGGGCCGAGGCAGTCGGCTGCACCAGCAGCTGCAGATCGGGATGCCAGGTCTCGACCATGAAGCTGTAGAGCGCATGGCGGGCGCTGTGCCAGCGGCGCTCGGCGCCCACCACGTCGAAGGCCAGCACATGGTGCGGCAAGTCACCGGCATGGGCCAGCGGCACCGGGCCGGTGCCTTCCAGCGCGTCGGCAAAGCCCAGGCTGCGGTAGATGCGCACCAGCGCCGGGCTGCGCGCGCCGATCACCAGCAACCGGATCTGGCTGGCCACTGCCGCCAGGTAGCAGGCCTTGACCAGCATCGGCCGCACCAGCGCCGGTGCGCCAGCGGCGATGGCCAGGCGGGTGATCTCGGCGCGCGGCATTGCGCCCATGTGGGGCGGCAGCGCCAGGCTCGCCTCGATCGGCAGCGGGCCGGGGTGGTTGCGCTGGATGCGTGCACTGCCGATGGCGCGGCCGCTGGCCTTGTCGCGGCACAGCAGCACCGTGCTGCCGGGCGCCGTGTCGGCCGCGTCGGGCCGGGCCATGCCCTGCGCCAGGCCCGGCAGGTGGTGGCCGTAGGCGTCGGCGCGCAGCGCGGCCACGTCGGCCAGGTCGCTGCTGGTGTCGGCGATGCACAGGGTGAAATCCAGGTGGGCGGTGGTCATGTCGGGTGGTCCGGAGATGGGATGCCACAGCGTGCCGCCACAAGCGGTGGAGCGATCCTTGTAACAAGCCGTGTTTTTCCGGCAGATCCGGCGGCCGCCAGGGCGGCGGCCCGGCGCCGGGCTGCCCGCTACCATCGGCGCCTTTGCATCGGCGTCTGCGTCTGCCTCTGCGTCAGGCACACCGTCTGCGACACCGTCCACCCATACCGTCCATCCATACCGTCCACCACACCCACCGCATGCCCGCTGCCAAGGCCACCGCCCAACCTGCCGCCAGATCCGTCACGCGCGCCCACCCACGCTCCCCAACCCGCGCAGCGCCGGCGCGCGGGCGAGCCACGACAACATCGCTGTGGCT
>JBBRJU010000696.1:0-1666 GCA_038218895.1 Burkholderiales bacterium | reverse complement strand
GCCGCTGGCCGGCAGGTGCACCAGGTCCACCGGCACGATGCCTGCGGCGCCGGCAGCGACGGCCGCGCCGTCGCCGCCGAACACCAGCGCCGCAAAGCCGTTGCCGCCCAAGCGGCGCAGCAGCCAGCTGCGGCTGGGCTGATCATGCAGCGACAGGTCAGGCAGCGGCGCGTCCACCGCCGGCGCGCCAGGCACCATGGCGCCGGCAAACACATCGCGGTCGGGCGTGTTCAGTGGCGAGCGGTGCAGCGTGGCGGGTACCGACAGCCGGCCGCTGTTGACCAGACGGCGGGCGAATGCATGGGCACGCGCCAGGTCGAGCGTGGCATCACGGAACAGCCGCGAGATGGCGCTCTTGGGCGTGATGAAGTCGGTCGCGCGGGTGGAGTTCAGCAGGTTCTCGTCGGCGGCATATTCACGCTCGGTGCCGTAGGTGTCGAGCAGCGCATGCGGCGCCACGCCGCGCAGCACCAGGTCGAGCTTCCAGGCCAGGTTGTCGGCGTCCTGCACGCCCGAATTGGCGCCACGCGCGCCGAAGGGCGACACCCCATGCGCCGCATCACCGGCAAACAGCACCCGGCCATGCGCAAAGCGGTCCATGCGCAGGCAGGCAAAGGTGTAGACGCTGGCCCATTCCAGTTCGTAAGGCACGGCCTCGCCCAAGGCGGCGCGCATCATCGCGTCGACCCGGGGGCGGATGCGCTCGGGCTGCTTTTCCAGCTCGGGGTCGGCATCCCAGCCCAGCTGAAAATCGATGCGCCAGACCTTGTCGGGCTGGCGGTGCAGCAGCACGCTCTGGTTGGGGTGGAACGGCGGGTCGAACCAGAACCAGCGTTCGGCCGGAAAGTCGACCTGCATGCGCACGTCGGCGATCAGGAAGCGGTCTTGAAACACCCGGCCCTTGCTTTCCTGGCCCAGCATGGCGCGCAGCGGCGAACGTGAGCCGTCACAGGCCACCACATGGTCGGCCAACAGGCTGTAGCGGCCCTCGGGCGTGTCCACGTCCAGCAGCACGCCATCGGCGTGCGGGGTGCAGCCGACGACCGTGTTCTGCCAGCGCATGCTGATGCCGGGCAGCGCGGCCGCGCGCAGCGCCAGGTAGGCCTCGGCGTAATACTGCTGCAGGTTGATGAAGGCCGGCCGCTGATGCCCCGGCTCGGGCAGCAGATCGAAACGGTAGAGCAGGTCGTTACCGAAGAACACCTTGCCGACGTTCCATTCCACGCCCTTGGCACACATGGCATCGCCCACGCCCAGCCGGTCCCAGATCTCCAGCGCGCGCTTGGCAAAGCAGATGGCGCGGGAGCCGGTGGACAGCTTGTGGTCGTTGTCCAGCAGCACCACCGGCTGGCCGCGCTGGGCCAGGTCGATGGCCAAGCTCAGGCCCACCGGGCCGGCGCCCACCACCACCACCGGGTGGCGCACCGGCGCAGCGGCATTTTGGTCGGCGCTGCGGCCATAGCCGAAGCTGTGGCGCTGGATGCTGGCGCCGTCGCTGGCGTAGGACAGCGCCATGGCGTCAGCCCTCCAGCGTGGCCCACATCTGCTGGTCGCGTTCGGCCGTCCACACCCGCGGGTCGCGGTACTGGGTGGCCTCGTCGTAGCAGCGGGTCACATCGAAGGGCATGCAGTGGTCGAAGATCACCCAGTGGCCATACTTGGGCTT
>JBBRJU010000695.1:0-1668 GCA_038218895.1 Burkholderiales bacterium | reverse complement strand
ATTGCAGCAGTGCAGGTGCGGCCAGCGCCGACAAAACCCGTCGGGCAAGGGCACGGTGCCGCTCGGTAGGCGCCAGGGGCAGCGGCAAAGCGGCAGGTGGCCGCACCGTGGCGGGGTCCAGCGGCGCTGCGCGTGACCGTGACAACGCCGATGGCAGCGATGTGGACAACGCAACCACCACGCCCAATGCCCGGTTGCCCGCCTCCATAGGCGGGGTGGCGGCCGGTGAGGACGGCGACTGACATGCCGATCGCAGTGGCTCGGATGCGCCGCGCCTCCAGCTTCCGCACACTCTCCTCCGCCGATCGCCCGCCGATCGCCCGCCGGTCAGCCGCCGGTCAGCCGCCGGTCAGCCGCCGGTCAACCGCCAGGCGCCCACCACAGCTCGGCCTGCACACTGCCTGCCGGTTGCGCCCGAAGCCGCGCCGCGTCGGCCGCCGACAGGAGGCGTTGCAGTTGGATGGCCCAGGTGCCATCGGCTGGCCGCTTGCCAGCCTGCCCACGCAGCCGCAGCGCCAAGCCGTCGGCGGCGCGCAGCGCCAGGGCCAATGTCTGGCCTGGCTCCGGCGCCCGCGGCAACGCGGCCAGGTGCAGCGAGACCGTGGCGTTCAGCTCTTCGCCGGTCAGCACCAGGGCATAACGGCCGGCTTCGGTGGCCTGCGCACCATGCACCGGGCCGGGAAAGCTGCCCTCGGCCTGCCAGGGCCCGGCTGCGCCCGCCTTGCCTGATGCGGCGGCGGCGGCCGCCGCTGCGGCGTGCCCGGCAACGCTGGGCACCGGGCCCGGCCGCAGCACCACCCAGCCGTCCTCGGTTTGCCTCGGCTTGAAAGGCTGCAGCAACGGCGGGGGCTGCCATTGGTTCGGCGTGTCGTGGTCGGCATCGTCGGCCGGTTCCCCAACAAAGACCTGCGCCAGCTCGCCCGGTGCGAACTGCGCGCTGAACTGTGCCGACCAGTCGGCCAATGCCTGCGCCGCTGCCTGCACGCGGGCCTGCAGGGCCGGGGGCACAGGTGCCGCCAGCTGGCCGCCAACGGCCGCCAGCGCGCACCAGCCTTCGGCATCGGTTTCTGGCGTGCCGTGGCCTGCCGTCTGCTGTTGTGCCATATGGCCCAGCCAGGCGTCTGCCAGCATTGCTTCGGGCTGCTGCAGCCGGGGCAGCAAGGCCGTGAACGGCGCCTGCTGTTCACTCACGCGCAAGGCATGGGCCGGTGGCGGGTCCGGCAGATTGGTGACAGCACCGATCAGCGCTTGTGTGGTGTCGTGCAGCGTGCCGGGTTCGCACACCAGGGTGAAGTCGACCGGTGCCAGGTCCAGCAGTGCCAACAGCACCTGGTCCAGGCTGTCTCGGTCCACCACCTGCAGCAGGTTCTCGGCAGCGCGCCAGCGCATCAAGGGGCCTTGCGGCTCGGCCGCAAAGCCCCGCGCATCGGCGAGCCAGGCCGGGCTGCTGCCGGTCAGCAGCCAGATGGCGCGGTGCTGCAGCAGGGGGTGGTCGGCGGGCTGTGGCGGTTGGGCAAGGGTGGTCATGGTCATCGGGTGTTGGGGGTGGCGGGCCGGCGCGCGGCGCTGGGCTGGCGCAGCGGCTCAGCGGCGCAGGTTGGTGGGCTCAGTGGCCAGCACGCTGCGGGGCAGGCTCTTGACTTTCGTGCACACCGCATGGCGTGCACG
>JBBRJU010000694.1:0-1677 GCA_038218895.1 Burkholderiales bacterium | reverse complement strand
TGGGTCAGCAGGTGGGCGATCACCTCGTCGGGCAGCAGGATGCCGCGGCGGTCGGCCTCGCGGCGCAGCGCAGCGCGGGTCTCGTCCTCGGCCAGCGGCTGCAGCGCAAACACATGGCCCCAGCCCAACCGGGTGCGCAAGTCTTCCCGCACCGCCAGGTCCACCGGCGGCAGCCGGCCGGCTGCCACCCATTGCACTGCCGCACCCTGGGTGCCGGCCTCGACGAACAGCGCAAACGCCGCCTGCTGGTGGTCGGCATCCAGCGCCTCGCAGCGGTCGACCACGACCAGGCTCCAGGCCTCGTCCAGCGCCCAGGGCAAGGCATCGGCGGCGTCGAACCAGCCGATGCGTTCACCCTGGGCCTGGTGCTGGGCGGCCAGTGCGCGCAGCAGCCGCGTCTTGCCGCTGCCGGCGCCGCCCCACAGGTACACCGGCGCCGCCACGCCAGCGCCGGGCAACAGGCCGCGCAGATGCTGCACCGCATGGTCGTTGCGGCCGACCACCAGGGCGTCGAAGCCATCACGCGCAGGCAGGTGCATCGGCAGGGGCAGTTGCTTCATCGCGCTGCGCTCAGCCGACGAACAACCGGCTGGCGCGGTAGGCCACCAGCGCGCGCCGCAAGCCCACCAGCGCCACCGCACTGGCTGGCAACGCCACCAGCACGCCGACAAAGCCGAACAGCTGGCCGAAGGCCATCAGCGCAAAGATCACCGCCAGCGGGCCCAGGCCGATGCGCTCACCCACCAGGCGCGGCGTCAGCACAAAGCTTTCCAGCAGCTGGCCTAGCGCATACACGCCGGCCACCAGCAGCACGCCGCCCAGGCTGGCGTATTGCAGCAGCGCGGCCAGCAGCGCCAGCGCCAGGCCCAGGCCGAAGCCCACATACGGGATGGCCACCGCGAGCCCGGTGAACACGCCTACCGGCAAGGCCAGATCGAAGCCCACCAGCGACAGGGCAATGGCGTAGTAAGCCGCCAGCACCACCATCACCAGCAGCTGGCCACGCAGGTACTGGCCCAGCACCGCATCGCAATCGGCAAAGAAGTGGCGCACCACGTGGCGCACCCGCGGCGGCACCAGGCCCTGCAGGCGCGCCACCAGCTGGGGCCAGTCCATCAGCAGGTAGAACAGCACCACCGGCACCAGGATGGCATTGCCCACCAGCGACAGCAGCACGCTGCCGCCGATGCGGGCCGACGCCAGCGCGGCCGACAGCCAGCCGTCCATGTTGGCGTCCATCAGCTGGGTGAGCCAGGCCTTGATGCTGGCCACGTCCAGCGAGACATCGAGGCCGGCGCGGGCCAGCAGCGGGTTGACGCTGGCATTCAGCCGGTCCAGCAGCACCGGCACCTGGGCCTTGAGCAGCGGCAGCTCCTTGGCCATCACCGGCACGATCAGCAGCACCACCGCCACCAGTGCCAGCAGCGCCAGGCCCTCGACCAGCAGCACGGCCAGCACCCGCGGCCAGCGCCGGCCGGCCAGTTGCTCGACCAGCGGGTGCAGCGCATACGCCAGCACCGCCGCCACCACGAACGGGGTAAGCACCGGCGCCAGCAACCACAGCGCCAGGGTGGCCAGCGGGGCCAGGGCGATCCTGGTGCGCGTTGGGCGTTGGGCTGGCGACATATTCAACAGCCGGGCGGGCCGGGGGGGGCACGGCGGGCACCGGCAGCGACC
>JBBRJU010000693.1:0-1677 GCA_038218895.1 Burkholderiales bacterium | reverse complement strand
CGCAGGCGCAGGTGCTGCCAGCGTGCCCAGCACATCGCCCTTGGTGATGCGGCCGTCCTTGCCGGTACCTGCCACGGCGCTGGCGGCCAGGTTGTTGTCCGCCAGCAGCTTGGCGGCGGCCGGCATCGCAACGCCGCTCTTGCTGCCGGCGGTGGCAGCCGCTGCGGCCGCCGGTGCGGCGGCAGCCACTGCCGCGTCACTGGCCACGGCCTTCACTTCCAGCGGGCTGATGGCCGCGGTGCCATTGGTGTCGATGCGGGCGATGACCTGGTCAGAGACCACGGTGGCACCGTCGTCGCAGACGATCTGGGCCAGCACGCCGGCCGCCGGTGCCGGCACTTCCAGCACCACCTTGTCGGTCTCGACCTCGATGATGATTTCGTCGATGACCACGGCTTCACCGGGCTTCTTCTTCCACAGCAGCAGGGTGGCTTCAGCCACGGATTCGGACAGCTGCGGGACTTTGACTTCTACGATGGCCATGGTGCTTGTTCTCGGAATTGGATGCGGACGACCCAGCCGGCGCTGCGCAACCGGATTGGCCGGGCCGCTGCCGTCACCCCTGGGAGGGGAAGCGCCAAAGGCGCTTCGGGGGTGGGCCCAGTACGGGCCTATTTGGTGAGGATGAAGCCCTTTAGCTTGCCGTAGGCCTGGTCGAGCAATGCCTTCTGCTGTTCCTGGTGCAGGTGGGCATAACCCACCGCCGGGCTGGCCGAGGCGGCGCGGCCGGCGTAGCCGAGCTTCTGGCCTTCTTGCATGTTTTCGTGGATGTAGTGCTGCACGAAGAACCAGGCGCCCTGGTTCTGTGGCTCGTCCTGGCACCACACCAGGTCGGTCACATTCGGGTAGCGCTTGATCTCGGCCGCAAACGCCTTGTGCGGGAAGGGGTAGAGCTGCTCGACGCGAATGATGGCGACGTCGGACGATTTTTTCTCGTCACGCTTCTTGACCAGGTCGTAATACACCTTGCCCGAGCAGGCAATGATGCGCTTGACCTTGTCGGCGGCGATATCGGCATGTTGCTCCGGGATCACCGTCTGGAAGCCGCCACGGGTGAACTCGGCCAGCGGCGAGGTGGCGTCCTTGTTGCGCAGCAGGCTCTTGGGCGTCATGATGACCAGCGGCTTGCGGAACAGGCGCACCATCTGCCGGCGCAGCACATGGAAGATCTGGCTGGCCGAGGTGGGCTGCACGATCTGCATGTTGTTGTCGGCGGCCAGCTGCATGAAGCGCTCCAGCCGGGCCGAGCTGTGCTCGGGGCCCTGGCCTTCATAGCCGTGCGGCAACATCAGCGTCAGGCCATTGGCGCGGCCCCACTTCACCTCGCCGCTGGCAATGAACTGGTCGATCACCACCTGCGCGCCGTTGACGAAGTCACCGAACTGGGCTTCCCAGATCGTCAGCGTGTTCGGCTCGGCGCTGGCATAGCCGTATTCGAAGCCCAGCACCGCTTCTTCCGACAGGATGGAATCGATGACGGTGAACGGTGCCTGGCCGTCAGCGATGTGCTCCAGCGGCACATAAGTGCCGACGTCCCACTTCTCGCGGTTCTGGTCGTGCAGCACGGCATGGCGGTGCACGAAGGTGCCGCGACCGCAGTCTTCACCCGACAGGCGCACCGCATAGCCGCTGGCCACCAGCGAGGCATAGGCCAGTGTTTCGCCCATGCCCCAGTCG
>JBBRJU010000692.1:0-1679 GCA_038218895.1 Burkholderiales bacterium | reverse complement strand
CGTATTGTGCTGATCAATGTATTTCACAGCAACCCTGCTTGCCGTCACAGTCGCGCCCACTGCTCACTGAAGGCCCATGATGTCACCCTTGATTGCCGATTTGCCATGGTTGCGCGCTGCACTGTTGTTCGCGGTGCCGCTCTTTTTCACGCTCGCAGCGCTGCCTGCGCTCGTTTCTGGTGCGCCTGCGGGCGGGTGGCGCTGGGCCCGTGTCGGCGCCGGTCTGGCGCTCGCTGCGTCGGTGCTCTCGCTCGCCTGGCTGGTGTTCGACGGGCCCGGCATTTGGCGCGGGCCAGCCATGGCGGGTGTGGATGCCCTGGAAGGCGTGCATTTCAGCCTGCGCAGCGACGCGCTGGGCAACATCATGCTGGTGCTGGTGTGCTTCATCGGCTGGGTGATCGCCGGCTATTCGCAGGCCTACCTGGGTGGCCAGAATGGCCAGCCGCGCTACATCCGCAGCCTGATGCTGACCTTGGCCGCAGTGACCTTGCTGGTGCTGTCGAACAACATGCTGCTGTTGGTGCTGGCCTGGATCGGCAGCAGCCTGACGCTGCATGCACTGCTGACTTTTTTCAGTGACCGGCCGCAGGCGCTCATCGCTGCGCACAAGAAGTTCCTCGCCAGCCGGCTGGCCGACCTGTGCATGCTTGGCGCCGTCGCGCTCGTCGGATCGCAGCTCGGCACGCTGGAAATCGACCAGGTGGCCGCTGCTGCGCGGGCACTGCCGGCCTACACCATGGCGCTGCAGGCGGCGGCGGTGCTGTTCGTCATCGGTGCGCTGCTGAAGTGCGCGCAACTGCCGGTGCACGGCTGGCTGATTCAGGTGATGGAGGCACCGACACCGGTCTCGGCGCTGCTGCATGCCGGCATCGTCAACCTCGGTGGTTTCGTGATGATCCGCCTGGGCACCCTGGTGGCCGACGTGCCGCTGGCGCAAGCGCTGCTGGTGGTGGTGGGCGGCATCACCGCCGTGGTGGCGGCGGCGACGATGATGACCCGCGTCAGCATCAAGGTGTCGCTGGCCTGGTCCACTTGCGCGCAGATGGGCTTCATGCTGATGCAGTGCGGCCTGGGTCTCTACGATCTGGCGCTGCTGCACATCGTCGCCCATTCGCTCTACAAGGCGCACGCCTTCCTCACCGCCGGCACGGCGGTCGAGCAGAACCGCCTGCAGCAGATGAGCACGCCCTTGCCGCCGCTGGGTGGCCTGGCCTGGCTCGCCAGCGCCGCCGTGGGGGTGGGCATCGTCGCTGCGGCGGCGCTGGCCTGGGGCATTCGCCCGGGCGAAGCGCCTGCGCTGTGGGCGGTGAGCGCAGTTCTGGCGCTGGCGCTGGCGCCGCTGCTCGCCGGCCCGCTGCTGCGTGCCGGTGGTGCCTGGGTGTTCGCTGGCCTGGCAGGCTCGTTTGTGGTCGCGCTGGTCTATTTCGGTCTGCACCTGCTGTTCAAGCAGTGGCTGGGTGCACCGGCGGCCACCGACCCGGGCCTGGTGGCCTTTGTCATCGGCTGTTTCGTGGTGCTGTTCGTCGTGCAGGGTGCGGTGCGCGCCCGGCCGCAGGGCGCCCTGTCACGCCGGCTGTACCCGTGGCTGTTCGCCGGCTTGTACCTGGATGAAGTCTTCACCCGCCTGACCTTCCGGGTCTGGCCGGCTCGCCTGCCGGCCAAGGGCGCCACGCCGCAAC
>JBBRJU010000691.1:0-1686 GCA_038218895.1 Burkholderiales bacterium | reverse complement strand
TCGGCCTACTTCTGCGGCCGTGCCTTCGGCCGCAACAAGCTGGCACCCACCATCAGCCCGGGCAAGACCTGGGAGGGGGTGTACGGCGGCGTGGCCGGCGTGCTGCTGCTGTCGCTGGGCTGGATTGCGCTGGAAGGGCAGTTCAGCCTCGGCTCGGCCAGTGTCTTCAAGCTGCTGCAGCAGACGCTGGGCTGGGGCGGCTTGCTGCTGGCGGCTTTGCTGTTGACCGCGCTTAGCGTGGTCGGTGATCTGTTCGAATCGCTGGTCAAGCGCGCCGCTGGCGCCAAGGATTCCAGCGCGCTGCTGCCGGGCCACGGCGGCGTGCTCGACCGGGTCGATGCGCTGCTGCCGGTGCTGCCGGCGGCGCTGGCGCTGATCAGTCTCAAACCCCTGTGGTGACGCCTCCTTGAAAACCCCTGCGATGGTTCAACGTGTCTGCATTCTTGGTGCCACTGGCTCGGTGGGCGGCAGCACGCTGGATGTGATGGCGCTGCACCCGGCCCGCTACCAGGTGTTTGCGCTCACCGCCTTCCAGAAGGTGGATGCGCTGGCCGCGCTGTGCCAGCGCTGGCGCCCGCAGTTTGCTGCCGTGGGCACACCCGCGCAGGCTGACGCACTGCGCCAGCAGTTGCGCGCGGCCGGTGTGGCCACCGAGGTGCTGCACGGCCCGCAGGCGCTGTGCGAACTGGCCGCCCACCCCGAGGTCGACAGCGTGATGGCGGCCATCGTCGGCGCTGCGGGCCTGCCGGCCTGCCTGGCCGCTGCGCGTGCCGGCAAGCGGCTGATGCTGGCCAACAAGGAGGCGCTGGTGGTCGGCGGCCGGCTGTTCATGCAAGCGGTGCAAGACGGCGGGGCGCTGCTGCTGCCGATCGACAGTGAACACTCCGCCATCTTCCAGTGCCTGCCCGAAGACCGCAGCGCCTGGGCAGAACGCATCCACCACATCGTGCTCACCGCTTCGGGCGGGCCGTTCCGCACCCGTGACCCGGCCACGCTGCACGCCGTCACGCCCGACGAGGCCTGCGCCCACCCCAACTGGGTGATGGGGCGCAAGATTTCGGTCGATTCGGCCACGATGATGAACAAGGCGCTGGAAGTGATCGAGGCGCGCTGGCTGTTCGACCTGGCGCCCGAGCAGGTGCGCGTGGTGCTGCATCCGCAGAGCATCATCCACTCGATGGTGGTGTGCCGCGACCACAGCGTGCTGGCCCAGCTGGGCACGCCCGACATGAAAGTGCCGATCAGCGTGGGCCTGGCCTGGCCAGGGCGCGAGGCATCGGGTGCCGATCCGCTGGATTTTCTGGCCTGCAAGCCGCTGACCTTCGAGCCGGCCGACCAGCAGCGCTTTCCCGGCCTGGGCCTGGCCCATGACGCACTGCAGGCGCCCGAGGGCAGCACCACGGTGCTGAACGCCGCCAACGAGGTGGCGGTGGCCGCCTTCCTGGCCGGCCGTGTGCGCTTCACCGACATCCACCGCATCAATGCTGCGGCCGTCAATGGCCTGCTGCCCACGCCGGCCGATGCCGCTTCGCTCGACGACCTGCTGGCGCTCGATCTGCGCGCCCGCCACCATGCCCAGGCCCTGGCCGAGGAGCTGACCCGATGATCACCACCATCCTGGCCTTCCTGCTCACCTTGGGCGTGCTGATCGTCGTGCACGAGTACGGCCACTACCGGGTGGCGGTG
>JBBRJU010000690.1:0-1692 GCA_038218895.1 Burkholderiales bacterium | reverse complement strand
GGGCGGGCACTGCGTGGCCTTGGTGGGTTATGTCAACGGCCGCTTCATCGTGCGCAACAGCTGGGGCACCGGCTGGGGCGACAAGGGCTTCGCCCACGCCGCAGACAGCTACGCCCAGCCAGCCTTCACCGAGGCGTTCGGCGTGGTGTTGTAGCCGTTGTAAGGTGGGCAGCTTCGGGCGCTGAGCTGTCGTTGGTTGCAGGTGGCTGGTGGCTGGTGGCTGGTTGCTTGTTGCTTGTGCGTCTTGCTGGTGCTTCGCCGATTTGCGGCAGCGCGCCGGGTCTCGCCCCGGCAGGCGACCAACTTTCTGCTGCGCCAGAACGTTGGACAAAGAGGCGCTTTTTTTCAACTTTCCGATGCCAGCGCAACGCTTGGTGGCATCGAGGCGGGCGACTCGCCTGTTCGGCTCGCACATCGCCAGCCGGACGCAGCACGGCCATTCCACGGCCGTACCCCCCCGGTCAGGGCTGTGATGTCAACACCACGGCAGGGCACGGTCGGTGCAGGCGGCGACCGAGCAGAACCGCAGACATCGACGCAGTCGACGACCTGCATGCGGATACCGACTGAGACGACGGTCTGCTGAGCGTCACCACTGCCGAAGCGACTGCGGTCGCCAGGGGCAGGGTGTTCGTGCCGGACAGGCGAGGGGCGGGACCCGGCGCGGTGCAACGCACCGGCGAAGCACCCGCAAACCGCACGCCGGACACCAGCGGCAGGTCAGAGCCCCAAGCCGCCCAGCGTCAGCAGCGCTCGAACACCGCCGCGATGCCCTGGCCACCGCCGATGCACATCGTCACGAGTGCATAGCGGCCGCCGGTGCGGTGCAGCTCGTAGATGGCCTTGGTGGTGATGATGGCGCCGGTGGCGCCGATCGGGTGGCCCAGCGAAATGCCCGAGCCGTTGGGGTTGACCTTGGCCGGGTCCAGGCCCAGCTCCTGCACCACCGCGCAAGCCTGGGCGGCAAAGGCCTCGTTGGACTCGATCACGTCCATCTGCGCCACCGTCAGGCCGCAGCGCGCCAGTACCTTGCGGCTGGCCGACACCGGGCCGATGCCCATGATGGTCGGGTCCACGCCGGTGTGGGCATAGCCCACCAGGCGCGCCAGCGGTTTCAGGTTCTGCGCTTTCACCGCATCACCGGCGGCCAGCACCACCGCGCTGGCAGCGTCGTTGATGCCCGAGGCATTGCCGGCCGTCACGCTGCCGTCCTTCTTGAAGGCGGGGCGCATCTTGCCCAGCGTCTCCATGCTGGTCTCGGCCTTCACATGCTCGTCGGTGTCGAAGGCCACCTCGCCCTTGCGGGTCTTGATCATCACCGGCACGATCTGGTCCTTGAAGCGGCCGGCCGCAATCGCGGCGGCGGCGCGGCGGTGGCTCTCGGTGGCCAGCTCGTCCATCATCGTGCGGCTGATGCCGAATTGTTCGGCCACGTTCTCAGCGGTGATGCCCATGTGGATCTTGTGGAACGGGTCGTGCAGCGCGCCCACCATCAGG
This sequence comes from Burkholderiales bacterium, assembly GCA_038218895.1. Classification (GTDB taxonomy): domain Bacteria; phylum Pseudomonadota; class Gammaproteobacteria; order Burkholderiales; family Burkholderiaceae_C; genus Pseudaquabacterium. Next base: position 195 of record JBBRJU010000690.1, on the reverse strand, counting down.
TCGATCATCTGCGTGTCGCCCATGCGGGCGCCGAAGCGGGCGCTGGGCACCAGGTAGGCGCCGCGCGACATCACTTCACAGCCGGCGCCCACCGCCACGTCGCAGTCACCCAGCAGGATGGCTTGCGCGGCCGAGACGATGGCCTGCAGGCCCGAGCCGCACAGCCGGTTGACGTTGAAGGCCGGTGTCTCGTTG
>JBBRJU010000689.1:0-1696 GCA_038218895.1 Burkholderiales bacterium | reverse complement strand
GGCCGGCCGCCACCAGCTGGCGGTGGAGACGCTGCTGCACGCGGTGGAGCGCACCCGCAACGCCAAGCTGCTGGAACTGGCCCAGGCAGCGCAGGAGCGCCACCGCGCCCACATCGCCGAGGCGGAGGCGCTGGCCGAGCGCTGCGGCTTGCTGCAGCACCTGTGCAGCACCGCCGGCCGCAGCCACTTGCTGGCGCATGACAGCGGCCGACCGCCTGGCGGGCTGAACCTGCCGCCTGCGCGCGGCTCGCCGGGCCGGCGGACCGCACCGGCGCAGGCGCCGGTACAGGTACAGGTGCAGGCGCCAGTACCGGCGCCAGTACAGGCACCGGCCTGACGGTGCCTGGAACTAGAAGCCCGCAGCCTGCCCGTCGCGGCGGGAATCGCTGGCGGCCACGTAGCCGTCTTCCATGTCGTCGCTGAGCTTCCAGATGAACTGGCCGCTGCCGTAGTCCATGTATGGGTCGTCGGTGGCCTCGACCTGGTGGCCCAGAGCCTGCAGCCCGCTCTGCAGCGCGGGCGCCATGGTGTGCTCCAGGTCGATCTTGAGGCCGGTGGCCACCTTCCAGCGCGGCGCATCGCAGGCGGCTTGCGGCTGCTGGTGGTGTACCAGCATGCGCACCATGGTCTGCAAATGGCCCTGCGGTTGCATGTTGCCGCCCATCACGCCGAACGGCATCTGCGGCATGCCGTCCTTGGTGAGGAAGCCGGGGATGATGGTGTGGAACGGCCGCTTGCCGCCGGCCACCACATTGGGGTGGTTCTCGTCGAGCGTGAAGCCGTGGCCGCGGTTCTGCAGGCTGACGCCGGTGCCCGGCACCACGATGCCGCTGCCAAAGCCCATGTAGTTGCTCTGGATGAAGCTGATCATCAGGCCGCTCTCGTCGGCCGCGCACAGGTAGATGGTGCCGCCGGCCGGCGGTGTGCCGTGCTGGAAATCTTGCGCCCGCTTCGGGTCGATCAGCCTGGCGCGCTCGGCCAGGTAACCATCGCTCAGCAGGTCGGCCGGCGTCACCTGGGTCATCGCCGGTGCGTCGGCCACCCAGCGGTATGTGTCGGCAAAGGCCAGCTTCATCGCCTCGATCTGCAGATGCTGGCCTTCCAGGCTGTCGACCGGAAAGCGGCCGATGTCCAGGTGGTTCAGCATGCCCAGCGCCATCAGCGCGGCGATGCCCTGGCCGTTGGGCGGGATCTCATGCACCGTGTGGCCGGCGAAGTCCTTCTGGATCGGCGTGACCCATTCGGGCTGGTAGTCGGCCAGGTCGGCCAGCGTCATCACACCGCCATTGGCCTTGGCATGGGCCACCAGCGCCTCGGCGATCTCACCGCGGTAGTAGGCCTCGCCCTGGGTGGCGGCAATCTTGCGCAGCGTGGCGCCGGCCTCGCCGAACACGAAGCGCTCGCCCGGCTCTGGCGCGCGGCCACGCGGCATGAAGGCTTGCGCAAAGCCCGGCAGGTCTTTCAGCTGCGGTACCTGCAGCGCCCACTTGTGGGCAGTGATGCGGCCCACGCCGTGGCCGCGCTCGGCCAGCGCGATGGCCGGTGCCATCAGGTCGGCAAACGGCAGCTTGCCGAAGCGCTTGGACAGCGCGGCCCAGCCAGCCACCGCGCCGGGGGTGGTCACGGTGTCCCAGCCGCGCAGTGGCAGCTTGTCGCCATTGCGCTGGCCGTACTTGCTGCGGAAGTAGCCGGGGTT
>JBBRJU010000688.1:0-1699 GCA_038218895.1 Burkholderiales bacterium | reverse complement strand
GCTACACCCGGGACTTCCCGGTCGAGCAGTACTGGCGCGACAACCGCCTGAACATGATCCACGAGGGCACGCACGGCATCCAGGGCATGGATCTGCTGGGCCGCAAGGTGGTGATGGACGGCGGCGCGGGGCTGAAATTGCTGGCCACCACCATCCGCGCGACGATCGACCGCGCCGGACAGGCCACAGGGACGGCCGGCCTGGCCGCGCATGGCGCCACGCTGGCGGCGGCGTTGCAGCGCCTGGTCGCTGCGACCCAGGCCGCCTGGTCCACCGGCCACCCCGAGGACGCCCTGGCAAACGCCACGCCCTATCTGCAGGCCTTCGGCCATGTGGTGCTGGCCTGGATCTGGCTGGACGTGGCGCTGGCGGCGCAGGCCGCAGGGCAGTCCGCCACCCAGCCCGCCACCCAGCCGGACACCTTCGTGCAAGGCAAGCTGCAATGCTGCCGCTACTTCCACGCCTACGAGTTGCCCAAGATCGATGCCTGGCTCAACGTGGTGGGCGCACGCACGGCGATCTGCCGCGACATGCAGGACGCCTGGTTTTGAGCGCATCCTCCCGGGGTGAAAACATCCACCGTCGAAGTGCTGGTCTGGGTGCTGGTCTACGGCGGCCTGCTGCTGCTGAGCCTGGGGCTGTTTGTCAGCCGCAGCGACAGCCTGTTCGGTTGGTTGCTGGTGCTGGCAGGCGGCGCCGTGATGGCGGCCGGCGTGGTGTTGATTTTTCTGCGCGCGCGCATGGGGCCGTGAGCCACCTGTGCCCCAGCCTGAAACTAACCAGCCTGAAGCAAGCAAAGGAGCGCTGCCCATGGGCACCAATGTCAAGCAACTGTTCGACCTGACCGGGCGCACCGCCCTGGTCACCGGCGGCTCCCGCGGGCTGGGCCTGCAGATCGCCGAGGCGCTGGGCGACGCCGGCGCCAAGGTGATGCTGACCGCGCGCAAGGCCGCCGACCTGGAAGAGGCCTGCGCAGCACTGTCTGCGCGCGGCATCGACGCACGCTGGATCGCTGCCGACGCGTCCAAGCCCGAAGAAGCGCAGCGCGTGGTGGCCGAGACGCTGGAGCGCCTGGGCCCGATCGACATCCTGGTCAACAACGCCGGTGTGGCCTGGGCCGCGCCGGCCGAAGACCACCCGCTGGCCGCCTGGGACAAGCTGATGCACCTGAACGTGCGCAGCCTGTTCGTGTTTGCGCAGGCGGTGGCCAAGGCCAGCATGATCCCGCGTCGCCAGGGCCGCATCATCAACCTCGCGTCGATCGCCGGCCTCGGCGGCAACCCGGCGGGCATGCAGACCATTGCCTACAACACCAGCAAAGGTGCGGTCATCAGCTTCACCCGCGCACTGGCGGCGGAATGGGGCGCCCATGGCATCCACGTCAACGCCATCGCGCCGGGCTTCTTTCCCAGCAAGATGACACACGGCCTGATCGCCGAGCGCGGCCATGACGCCATGGCCGCCCGCGCACCTCTGAAGCGCCTGGGTGACGACGACGACCTGAAGGGCGCAGCCCTGCTGTTCGCGTCGGCTGCCGGCAAGCACATCACCGGCCAGGTGCTGGTGGTCGACGGCGGCATCAGCGTGGTGGTGGGCTGATGGCAGGCGCGGCATGACAGACGCCAAGCGCCGCGTGCGCCACCGTGCATCACCGCTGCCGTTTCCGGTGGTGGTGCCCTTTGTCGAGAATTTGGGCATC
>JBBRJU010000687.1:0-1699 GCA_038218895.1 Burkholderiales bacterium | reverse complement strand
GATCTTCATCGGCCATGTGGTGTCGGCGCTGATCTCGGTGCTGTGCGGCTTCATTCTGGTCGGCTTCGTCGGCAAGGGCAGCGTCACGCTGGGGCAGGACCTGGCGTTGAACTCGTTGGCCGCAGCGATCTTGGGCGGCGTCAATTTCGGCAGTGGCAAGGGCGGCATGATCGGGCCGGCAGTGGCGGCCTTCATGCTCACCTTCCTGTTCAACTTCCTCACCAGCCTGGGCCTGGGCGAACCCGGACGGCTGATGCTGCAGGGCGCGATCATCGCTGCCGCCGCGCTGGCCTACAGCCTCAACAAGCGTTGAGCGCCGACTGCACTTCAACCTTTCCAAGCCACCAAGCCACCAAGCCACCAAGCCACCAAGCCACCAAGCCACCAAGCCACCAAGCCACCAAGCCCCCACCGGAGCCACCATGACCGACCAGACCATCCTGCCCGGCGCCGAGCCGTTCTTCTTTGCCGGCAATGACATCGGCGTGCTGGTGTGCCACGGCTTCACCGGCACCACCCAGAGCATGCGCTACCTGGGCGAGCAACTGCATGCCGCCGGCTACACCGTGATCGGGCCGCGCCTGGCCGGCCACGGCATCTCGCCCGAGGCCATGGCCCAGACCACCGCTGCCGACTGGATCGCCTCGGTCGACGAGGCCCTGGCCACGCTGCGCCAGACCTGCAGCCAGGTCTTCATGGCGGGCTTGTCGATGGGCGGCACGCTGACGCTGTACGCGGCGGCCAAGCATGCCGACGTGATCCGGGGTGCAGTGCCGATCAACGGCGTGGTGCGCATCGGCAATCCCGGCATGGCCAGCGCGGCGTTTGACACCAATTTGCCGGCCACCGTGCCCGGCATCGGTTCGGACATCAAGGCCCCGGGCGTGGTGGAGCTGGCCTACAAGGAGGTGCCGCTGCCGGCCTTCCGCCAGGTGTATGCGCTGGCAGCGGTGACACACGACCTGTTGCCATTGGTCCAATGCCCGGTGCTGGTGTTCACCTCGCGCGAAGACCATGTGGTCGATCCGAGCAATGGCCCGCTGATCGCCCAGCGCCTGGGCTCCAAGCGCATCGAGCTGCAGTGGCTGGACGATTCCTACCATGTTGCGACGCTGGACAACGACAAGGCCTTGATCGCCGCGCAGACGGTGGCTTTCATCCGGTCGATCGCTGGCCGCTGAGCTGTCGATCAACAGCGTGCTGCTGCCGGGCCAGGCCGGTCGTGACCAGGCCCGAGTCGGCTGAACGCTGCTTGCGTTCGCGCGGCCTCAGCCTTCGCCCAGGCTGCTGAGTTCGCCCGATTCCAGACGCAGCAGCAGGTCACGCAGGGTGGCGGCGCTACTGGCGTCGCGCGCATTGTCCAGTGCATCTTGCAGCACGTCGCGGATGTCGGCGCCGGTCACCAGCTCCATGTCCCAGTCCGGGAACAGGCGCTCGCGCAGCTCTTCGGATTCCCCCATGGTCACGATGTCTGCATGGCGCGTGTCGGCCTGCAACCGTGCCATCAGCGCGGTGACGTTGTCACGCGGGCCTTCCAGCCACTGCACGAAGATGCCGCTGCCGAAGACCAGCAGGCCGGTGATGCCTTCTTCGGGGTTGCGGCGGTGTGCGTGGCCGATGATGCTGTCGACCACAGCACTGTCCACGTCTGGAGTGGCGCGGCTGCAATACACCAGCTGGTAGAGCAGCCGGAAGGGGT
>JBBRJU010000686.1:0-1700 GCA_038218895.1 Burkholderiales bacterium | reverse complement strand
ATGGATCAGGCGCGGCATTGGCGGCACCGCCGCTGGCCAGCGAGCTGTAGACAATGTTGCCGCCGTTCACCCGAACTTGCAGGGCTTGGCAGCGGCTGTCAGCACTTTGGGGCGATGCGCTGCGGGCCGTGGCACGCGCGGTGTAGCCAAAGCGGTCAACGCTGTCGGCGACCAGGCTGAGGGTGTAATGCTGGTCGGGCGATGTGGCCGCCTGTGCGCCAGGCAGGTCTGCCAGCGTCGCCTGGTAGGCCGTGTTGTTCGCGCGCCAGCGCTCCTGCGCCTGCATCAAGTTGGCCAATGCCGACATGCCATCGGCGCGGCGGCGCTTCTGGATGGCCTGCTGCAGCGACGGCCAGGCCATCGCCGCGAGCACGGCCATGATGGCCAGCGCGATCATCAGCTCGACCAGCGTGAAACCGGTGCGCGAGGGGTGGGCGGTCGGCGATCGGCGCATGTCTGAATTATCAGCATCGCGGCGCGGCCACGGACGAACGAGGCTGCCGTTCATCCGTTTTGATCGGCCGTCTGTCGCCATCCCTTGCACTGCGGGCGTCAATTGCAGGGCCTCAGGCCGCCCACGCTACCCGCTGGCGAGCACGACCGCACCCGCCCCATGATGTTCACCACCTGATGGATGGCGCGGCCGTCTCGCGATGCCAGGCGCAGCGTGGCCGTGGGCGTGACAGTGGCCTTGCGGCCATCAAAGACCAACGGGTGGGCAATGGCGGCCAGCGTGACCCCAGTGGCCTGTGGCAGGGTTTCGATGCGCAACAGCCGCGCACCCGCATCGCAGCGGGCCACACCTTCGCCGGTGCATTCACAGGCATTGGCGCCGCCGGTGTGCAGCAGGTAGCAGCTGCCGCCGGCTTGCAATGCCTGCACCACCAGGCGTACCGACTGGCCCGTGCTGATGGCGGTGGACCGGGCCAGGTGGATGTCGGTTTCCAGCAGCGCGGCAGCAGCCTGCAGGCGCTGGCCTTGCCGCAGGTCATTGAGCAGTGGTACGGCGCCGCCCAGCAGCATGGCGCTGATGGCCAGGGTGCAGAGCAATTCGACCAACGACAAGCCGCGCCAGCGGCCACGGCGGGTGCAGGGGCTGCGCTGGGTGCTGTGCTTCGACATGGTGTGCTCCGGTCGGTGGTCGATGGGCACACTGTAGAAACCAGCCCGCTGCGGCGCGTCGCCCTGGCGGGTGGGTCGGGGAGGGGCCTCCGTGGGGGGAAGCCCGGCACCCCCACCATCGGGGGGCGTCGGCGCCGCCGGGGTCAGATGTCCCGGATCAGCTGCCGGAACTCGTCCACATCCTCGAAGCTGCGGTAGACCGAGGCAAAGCGCACATAGGCCACCTTGTCGATGCGCTTGAGCTCGCGCATCACCAGTTCACCCAGGCGGGCGCTGGGCAGTTCACGCGCGCCGGTGGCCAGCAGCTTGTCCTGGATGCGGTCGATCGCCGCGTCGACCTGCTCCATGCTGACCGGGCGCTTGCGCAGGGCCAGCATCATCGAGCCGCGCAGCTTGGCGGGGTCGAACTCCACCCGGGCGCCATCCTTCTTGACCACCGCCGGCAGCGAGATTTCCGCGCGCTCGTAGGTGGTGAAGCGCTTGTCGCATTTCAGGCAGCGCCGGCGCCTGCGCACCACGTCGCCTTCGTCGGATTCGCGGGTCTCGGCAACCTGCGTCTCCTGGTGGCTGCAGTAGGG
>JBBRJU010000685.1:0-1705 GCA_038218895.1 Burkholderiales bacterium | reverse complement strand
TCAGCCGCGTTGGCCGACTTGAAGCCCAGCTCGGCAGCGATCTCGGCCCGGGTGGGTGGTGCGCCGGTGCGCTCGATCGCGCTTTGCACCAGGTCCAGAATCTGCTGCTGGCGGGCGGTGAGCTTGGGGCTGTCTTCGGTGTGGTCCATGGTGGGCGCCTGCGTTTTTATCCAGTCACTGTATTTTCATCCATGTCAGGGCTGTATGACAAGCAACATCGTTCAATCCACTGGCACGGTGGTCATCCTGGGCACTGGCGGCACCATTGCCGGCGCCTCTGCCATGGCCGGCGACAACGTGGGCTACACCGCCGCGCAGCGCAGCGTGGCCGATCTGCTGGCCGCCGTGCCGGCACTGGCGGGCACGGCCACCGAGGCGCTGCAGGTGGCCCAGCTCGACAGCAAGGACATGGACACCGCCACCTGGCAGTTGCTGGCGCAGGCGGTCGCGCAGCAGCTGGCCCGGCCCGCTGTGCAGGGTGTGGTGGTCACCCATGGCACCGACACGCTGGAAGAAACTGCCTGGCTGCTGCAGCAGGTGCTGGCCCCGGCCAAGCCGGTGGTGCTGGTGGCGGCCATGCGCCCGGCCACCGCCCTGTCGGCCGACGGCCCGCAGAACCTGCTGGATGCGGTGGCGGTGGCGCGCACGCCCGGTGCGCAAGGCGTGCTGGCGGTGCTGGCCGGCCGGGTGCATGCCGCCGGCGCGGTGCGCAAGGTGCACCCCTACCGCCTCGACGCTTTCAGCTCTGGCGACGCCGGCCCGTTGGGCGTGGTGGAAGAGGGCGTGCTGCGCCGTTTCGCCGACTGGCCCACCGGCATGCCGCTGGGGCTTGCTGTGCTGGCCGGCGATGCCGGGCATTGGCCTTGGGTGGAAATCGTCACCAGCCATGCTGCGGCGCGTGGCGACGGGGTGCGCGCGCTGGTGGCAGCGGGTGTGCAGGGCCTGGTGGTGGCCGGCACCGGCAACGGCGCGGTGCACCAGGCGCTGCTGGCGGCCCTGGCCGATGCCGCAGCCGCCGGCCTGCCGGTGTGGCTGTGCAGCCGCTGTGCCGGCGGTGTGCTGGTGGCCGCGCCGGGTGCTGTGCCCAGCCCGGCGGCGGGCATGTCGCCCTGGCAGGCGCGGCTGTCGCTGCAGTTGCAATTGCTCAGCGCGCGGCACGGCGGCTGAGCAGACCCTCGGTGCGGGCCGCAGCGCTGGCGCTGCTGGCGTTGTGACGGTGGCATGACCAGCCGAGGCAGCCACCCGGGTGGGTGGCTGCTGACTCTTCACACCACCGGTACATCACACCACCGGTACATCACACCACCGGTACATCACACCACCAGTCCACCACGCCACCGGCACATCACACCACCGTCAGCGTCACGTCGATGTTGCCGCGGGTGGCGTTGCTGTACGGGCAGACCTTGTGCGCGGCGGCCACCAGTTGCTCGGCGGCGGCGCGCTCGAAGCCTGGCAGGGTGATGGCCATCGCCACCTGGATGCCGAAGCCGCCGGGGATCGGGCCGATGCCCACGGTGCTGGTGATGCTGACGTCGTCGGGCACCTTGATCTTCATGCCGGCGCCCACGGCCTTCATCGCGCCGATGAAGCAGGCGCTGTAGCCGGCGGCGAACATCTGCTCGGGGTTGGTGCCTGTGCCGCCGGCGCCGCCCAGCTCACGCGGGGTGGCCAGATTGACCTGCAGCGCGCCGTCGGATGAGCT
>JBBRJU010000684.1:0-1706 GCA_038218895.1 Burkholderiales bacterium | reverse complement strand
CCGCACGGTGTCGACGGTGCGCCCGCCGGCCACCTTCTGCGGAAAGTTGAACTCGCGGTGCCGCTCGACCGCCAGGCGCCCCTTGACCCATGCATCGCGCTCGGCCTGGCTGCCATCGGGCAGCAAGGCCTCGGCTGCAGCCTTCGCCAAGGCGCTGAAGGGCGCGCCGACCTGCAGCACCGGCACCAACCAGGGATAGAGATCCAGGTAGCGCTGGTTCCAGGCCACCACGTGCTGGTGCTTGTCCAGCAACAGCAGGCCGTCGTTCATCGTCGCCATGGCCTGCTCCAGCGTGCTCTTGGAGGCGGCCAGCTCGGCCTGTGCGCAGCTTTGCCGGCCGATGGCGCCCTGCAGCAGCGTGGCAGCGGCCAGCAGCATCGCCACGAAGCCGGCGGCCACCAGCAGCACCTGGCGGCGGTCGGCGTCACGGTCGGCCAGGGCCATGTCCAGCCGCAGACCGCCGGCCAGCAGCACCTCGGGGTACAGAGTGGCACGCACGGCCAGCAGCGCGGGCGCACTGTCCAACCGGCCGGGCGCCAGCCACGGTGCGCTGGTGGCCGACGCGGCGGCCAGCGGCTGCAGCAGGCGCCGGTCGCCCGGGCGCTGCTCCGCCAGGCGTTCGTCGCGCGGCATGCTGGCCAGCAGGGTGCCGTCGCTGCGCTCCAGCGTCACTGTCAGCCCGGCGATCTCGACCGACTGCGCGGCAATGCCGGCCACCAGCGACTCCGGCACCTCGGCCAGCAGCACGGTCGCGGTGGCGCCAAGCGCCAGCGGCCGGGCGAAGTACAGCGCCGACTCGGCCGTGGTCGGATTCACGATGGGCGTGCTGATGGCCAGCGCCGGCACGCCCGGGGCCAGCACCTTGTCCAGGAAGCCGGGCGGCAGGGTGGGTGCCTGGCGCTGGCTGCTGGCCTGGCCAGCAGCCAGCACGCTGCCATCGGCCGCCAGCAGCACCACATCGCGCAGGTGCAGGTTCTGCCGCACCACCTGGGCCAGCAGGCGGCTGCGCAGGTGGTGCGCCAGCGCGGGGTCGGGGCTGTCCAGTTCGGCCAGCGGTTCGCCCAGGCCCGCCAGCAGCATGTCGATGCCCATGAAGCTGCGGTTGATGGCGGCCTCGGCACCGGCCACGAACCGCACGAGCCGGGCTTCGTTCTGGCCACGCGCCTCGGCTTGCTGTGTCTGCAGCAGGCTGGCCGCCGTCAGCAGCACGGCCAGCACGAACAGGCTGACCATGCCCCACAGTACCCACAGCACCCGGCGGTCAGATGGCAGCAGGGTCACGATCGTGCTGCGGATGGTGTGCTGCGCATGGCGTGCTGCGCGCGGCGTTCAGCGGGCCGCCGGGCGCAGGCGCACGCCCACCACCGGCGCCAGTGTGCTGTTCCAGACCTCGGTGCAGCGCGGGCCGCAGCGCGCGGCCCAGCGCGGCAGCAGGGTGCGGGCCAACAGCGCGCGCACCCGGTCGCGGTCGGCAGCGCTGGGATTGACGGCGACCATCTGACCACGCAGCGCCGGCTTGCAGCGGTCGCTGCCGGTGTTGCAGGCGATGCCTTCGCCGGTCTCGCGTTCTGCATCGGCCCAGATGGCCTGCTCCAGCAACGGCAGCTCACGCTGCAGCAGCTGCTGCACGTCGGCCGGCACTGCCGCCCAGGCGGCCTTGTTGGCGGCAAACAGCGACAAGCCCCAGGTGACCGGCAGGGTGTGCA
>JBBRJU010000683.1:0-1708 GCA_038218895.1 Burkholderiales bacterium | reverse complement strand
AAGTACAGCCGGTTGCTGGCGCCGTGGAAGTGGCAGCCGATGGCGCCGGACAGGCCGGTGGCGAGGGTGTCGATGCTGGGCATGGTCGCTCCTGGAGTGGGAAACACCACTCTAGACAGCCGGGCTGCCAGGGGCGATCCGCAACGCGGTGGAGGCGTCCCCTGGCAGACGGACAGCCATGCGGCCGGCTGGCAACCATGCCCGGGGGCATTCGACGAAACACCACGCCGCCGACGCAGTGCGGCAGCGTGGCCCAGCGGGCCGGTGTCAGCCCATGCCAGGCGGCGGGGTGAAGGCGAAGCCCAGCGCCTCCAGCCGCTGGGCCAGCTGCACCAGGCGCAGGTCGCCGTAGGCCGGGCCGATCAGTTGCACACCCACCGGCAGGCCGTCAGCGGCCAGGCCGCCCGGCACCACCACGGCCGGCAGCTGCGCCACGCCGGCCAGGCCGGCCCAGAAGATCTGGCTGAAGTACGGCAGCGGCTGGCCATCGACCAAGATGCTGCGCTCACCGAAGGGCGCATGGTCGTGCGCAAAGGCGGTGGTCGACATCACCGGCGCCACCAGCACATCCACCTGCTGGAAGAAGCGGTGCCAGGCCCAGCGGATCTGGGTGCGGGCCTCGTTCAGGCGCTGCCAGTCACGGGCCCGCATGGTCTGCGCGCGCAGCACCTGGGCCGCCGGACCCTGGTCGGTGGCGGGCAGGGCATCGGCCTGGGCCACCAGCTGGTTGAATTCGGCATCTGGGAAGCGTGCGCTCATCGCCGCCTGCAACAGGCCCTGGAAGACCACATGGCTGTGCGCCGCCGCAAAACCAGGGCGCGCCGTGTCATCGACCTGGGCGCCCTGCCCCGCCAGGGCCTGGGCCACGGCATCCACCCGGGCCTGCACGGCGGCTGACACCGGGCACAAGGCATCGTTGCGCCACACGGCCACCCGCAAGGCGCTGGTGGGCTCGGTCAGCGCCGGCAGATCGACCCGCAGGCCACGTGCCTCGATCACATCGGGCACCGACAGCAGCCGCAGCGCGGTCTCCAGGTCGTGTGCCGACCGCGCCAGCGGCCCGATCACCGAGATGTCGGTCGGTGTCAGCGCGCCGCCCAGCGCATGGCCGCGCATCGGCACCAGGTTCCAGGTGGGCTTGAGGCCGAACACGCCGCAGAAATGCGCCGGGTTGCGGATCGAGCCGCCAATATCGCTGCCGATCTCCAGCCCGGTGAGGCCCGCCGCCAGCGCCGCAGCCGACCCACCCGACGAGCCGCCTGGCGTCACGCCGGCGTTCCACGGGTTGTTGGTCGTGCCGTAGATGGCGTTGTAGCTTTGAAAATCGGCCAGCCGGATCGGCACATTGGTCTTGCCGAACACCACCGCACCGGCAGCCTTCAGCCGCTGCACCGCCAGCGCGTCGGCGTGCACCACGTTGTCACGCAGTTCGGGGATGCCCCAGGTGGTGGCGGTGCCAGCCAGGTCGTAGCTTTCCTTCACCGTCATCGGCACGCCGTGCAGCGGGCCCAGCACGTCGCCGCGGGCCTGCGCGGCGTCGGCCGCGTCGGCGGCAGCGCGCGCGCCGTCACGGTCTTGCACCACCACCGCATGGATGGCCGGGTTCAAGCGGTCGACACGCGCCAGAAAGTGCTCCAGCAGATCGCGCGCACCGGCCTCGCGGTCACGGATGCGTCGCGCCAGCCGGGTGGCGCTCTCGTAATGCAGG
>JBBRJU010000682.1:0-1711 GCA_038218895.1 Burkholderiales bacterium | reverse complement strand
CAGCCGCAGGACACCCCCGGCCAGACCCCGATGGGCAGGGCCTTCATCGAGGGGCGCTGCGTGCTGGTGCTGTCGATGCGCGGCAACCCCGAGGCCCAGGCCACGCTGGACCGCATGCCGCCGGGCCTCCAGGGCCCGGTGATCGAGGCCATCACCGCGCATGAGCTGGGGCACTGCTGGCGGCATCTGCGCCAGACCTGGGGCACCCTGCCCTCCAACCTGGTGGACCTGTCCGGTTTCAGCCAGGTGACAGCCGAGCAGGAACTGCTGCTCAAGGACATGTGGCGCACCCGCCGCGAAGAAGGCTTTGCCGACCTGGTGGGCCTGGCCTGGACGCTGCAGCAGCACCCGCAGCACTACGCCGCAGTGCATGCCTGGCATGTGCGTGAGCGGGCCGACCAGCCAGTGGACACCGGCCCGCACGACACCCGGGTGTGGATCGCCATGGCCCGTGACGTGCAGGCCTTCAGCCTTGCGGGGTCGGTGTTCGAGCGGGTCGACGCGCTCTGGCAGGCCGGCCTGGTCGCAGGCTTCTGAGCGTGTCCCGGCGCTGCGGCCGCCGGCCGCCGTCAGTTGCCGGCCGCGCCACAATGGCGGGCGCAGCCGCCGGCATGCCTTGTGCAGGCTGGCGCCACCCCTCCAACTGCAGCCACCGGGCCGCGCCCGGCGGACCGAGACATGCCCATGAACCAGCCCCCGATGCTTGAAACCCCGACGCAGTCCAAGATCCACCTCGTGGGTGGCGAAAAAGGCGGCGTCGGCAAATCGATGGTGGCGCGCCTGCTGGCGCAATACTTCATCGACCATGCCATGCCCTTCGTCGGCTACGACACCGACCGCTCGCACGGCGCGCTACTGCGCTACTACACCGGCTATGCCTCGCAGGTGCTGGCCGACCGCTATGAGGCACTGGACGCGATTGTCGAGAGCGCGGCCGAAGAGCCTGGCCGCCGCGTGCTGGTCGACCTGGCCGCGCAGACCCATGCACCGCTGGTGAAGTGGATGGACGAATCGGGCGTGCTCGATCTGGCCGAGCTCAACGGCATGGCCATCCACTACTGGCATGTGATGGATTCGGGTCGCGATTCGGTCGATCTGCTGGCCCGGCTGCTCGACCAGTTCGGCGCGCGGCTGCGCTATGTGCTGGTGAAGAACCAGATCCGCGGCGACGATTTCAGCCAGCTGGTCAAGAGCGGCGAGCAGGCCCGCGCGGTGGCCTTCGGCGCCCGGATCATCACGCTCAAGCACCTGCACGACCCGGTGGTGCAGAAGATCGACGCGGCCAACGCCAGCTTCTGGGCGGCCAGGAACGTCACCGACAAGACCGGGCCGGGCTTGGGGATGATGGAGCGCCAGCGCCTGAAGATGTGGCTGGGCCACGCAATGGCGGAAATCGACACCGTGCCGGTCTGAGCGGCCTGACCCGCGCGACCTGCCACCCGGCCTGCCGACCGGGTCAACCCAGGCTGATGTGCAGGTGGCGCCCGCCACCGGCCAGGCGCGCGCGCAACAGCGCCGCGTCCACCCACACCCCGGCCGCGCGGTAGCGGTTGTGGCCTGGCTGCAGCGCCAGCGCCTCGCCGTCCAGCAGCACCGCCACCGGGCCATGGCCGCGCGCGCCCACGCTGTAGTGCACCTGTACAGCCTGGCCGTAGAGCTGCAGCCCCACCACCAGGCCGTCCAGCGTGGCGGGCAGCACCGGGTCGATGCC
>JBBRJU010000681.1:0-1715 GCA_038218895.1 Burkholderiales bacterium | reverse complement strand
TCATCGCCACGCCGTTGGCGCCGGTGCTGGCGCCGATCTTGTCGACCACCGCCTGGGCGATGGCGCCGGTGTAGAACGCATCGGCCCCGCCGGCGGCGATGGCGCGCAGTGTCTCGGCATAGGTCGGCAGGGTGAAGGTGCTGCCCAGGGCCTTGGCGCTGCCGTCGGCGTTCAGGTAGGCGGCGCTGGCCTCGGCATCCCGCAGGAAATTGGTGCGCGCGCCCGCGATGGCGTCGGCCATGCGCCCGCTGATCGGAAAGCCGTTGGTGGCCAGGTCGATGCCGGGCTGGAACAGGCCCGCCCAGGCCAGCTTGCCATGGTCGGCATGGGCCAGGGCCAGCAGGCGCACGGCGCCGGGCGTGCCGATGGAGCGTCCGCTGGCACGGGCATTGGGCAGCGGTGAGGTGCGCTCGGTGTCGCCGACCCAGCGCAGATAGTTCTCGGTGGCGGCGGCGGGCGCAGTTTCTCTGCCGTCGTAAGACACCACCGTCCTGGTGGCCGCGTCGTAGTGCAGCATGAAGGCACCGCCACCTAGCCCGCTGCTCTGCGGCTCGACCAGGCCCAGCACCATCTGCACTGCCACTGCGGCGTCCACCGCGCTGCCACCGGCCTTCAGTACCTCGCAGCCGGCCTTGCTGGCCAGCGGATTGGCGGTGACGACCATGTAGCTCTTGGCCTGGACCACTGTCTTGCCGGTTCGGTAGCCCGACGACGGCTCCGGTGCCGCCGGGTCGCCCGCAGCACCCGAGCCCACCACCACCGAACCGTCGGCGGTGGTGGTCTGGCAGGCGGCCAGCTGTTGTTCTTCGGCCACGCCACCGCCACAGCCTGCGGCCAGCAGCGCCAGCGCGCTGACCCAGAAGGCCAATGACGTGCTGCGCCATCCCTCGAATCGACCCATGCAACGCTCCTTGTACAAGTGGTCCGCCCGCCGATGCAGGCGACCTGCGCCTGACGATAGCGAGTTGGACGCCCGGCTGTGCAGCGGGTTAACGCGGGTGGATGCCCGATGCTGATGCTGCCAGGGGCGGCCGACATGCACCGGGCATGGCCGACACGCATGGCCGACACGCATGGCCGACATGAGGCGCAGACATGCATGGCCGACAATCGCGCATGACCGAAGCCGCTTTCCCGACCGCCGCTCCCGCTGGCGTTCCACCCGCCACACCCACCGCACCCGCCGGCCCTGCCTTCGCGCAGCTGCCGCTGTCAGTGGCCATGCTGGCCAACCTGCAGACCCTGGGCTATCTGGCGATGACGCCGATCCAGGCTGCCGCCCTGCCCCTGGCCCTGGCCGGGCATGACCTGGTGGCCCAGGCCGCCACCGGCAGCGGCAAGACCGCCGCCTTTGCGCTGGCCCTGCTGCACCGCTTGGACGTCAAGCGCCCCGACACCCAGGCCCTGGTGCTGTGCCCTACCCGCGAGCTGGCCGAGCAAGTGACACAGGAGATCCGCCGCCTGGCCCGGGGCGAAGACAACATCAAGGCACTGACGCTGTGCGGCGGCGCGCCGATCAAGCCGCAGACCGACAGCCTGGCGCATGGTGCACACATCGTGGTGGGCACGCCCGGGCGCATCGTCGACCACCTGGCGCGCGACAGCCTGCAACTGGGCAGCCTGGCGGTCTTGGTGCTGGACGAGGCAGACCGCATGCTCGACATGGGCTTTGCCGAAGAGATCGCCACCATCGGCAGCCGTTGCCCGAAGGCGCG
>JBBRJU010000680.1:0-1735 GCA_038218895.1 Burkholderiales bacterium | reverse complement strand
GTCGCTGCGGTTCCGTTTTTTCCGACCACTTTCCTGCCGCCCTTCAACGAAGGCACGCTGTTGATTGGCCTGCGCCTGAACCCTGGGGTGACCTTGACGGAATCGTCGGCGCTGGCGCGCCAGGCCGAGGTGCTGGTGAAGCAGGTGCCGGAGGTGACGCATGTCGGGCGGCGCAGTGGCCGCGCCGAACTCGACGAGCATGCGGAAGGTGTGCATGTCAGCGAACTCGACGTGGGCCTGAAACCCACGACGGAGCTGACCCGCAGCATGGACGACATTCGGGCCGACATCCGCTCGCGTCTGGTGAACCTGCCTGCGGCGCTGGAGATAGGGCAACCCATCTCCCACCGCATCGACCACATGCTGTCGGGCGTACGCTCGCAGATCGCGATCAAGATTTTCGGCGAAGACCTTGATGTGTTGCGCGGTCAGGCCGACGCCTTGCGCGCCCGGCTGGCGACCATCCCGGGCCTCGTCGATCTGCAGATCGAAAAGCAGGTACTGGCGCCGCAGATCAAGGTGCGTATCGACTATGCAGCAGCGGCACAGTACGGCGTGCCGGCGCCGCAAGTCCTGGCCACATTGCAGGCGATGGTCGAGGGCGAAAAGGTCACGCAGATCGTCGAGGGCGGCCGGCGCTTCGCGCTGGTGGTGCGTCTGCCAGACACTGCCCGCTCGGTCGAAGGCCTGGGCCAGAAGCTGATCGAGACACCGAACGGCCGCATCCCGCTGTCGAAGATCGCCAGCATCGAGTACGGCGACGGCCCCAACCAGATCAGCCGCGACGATGGCAAGCGGCGCATCGTGCTGTCTGCCAACGCGTCTGGCCGTGCGCTGTCAGAAATCGTGGCCGACATCCGCCAGGTCGTGGCGGATACCCGGCTGCCCGAGGGCAGCTTCATCACGCTGGGTGGTCAGTTCCAGGCGCAGGAAGAAGCCTCGCGCCTGATCGGCCTGCTGTCCCTTGTTTCGCTGTCGCTCATGTTCGTGGTGCTGTACAGCCGCTACAAGTCGGCGGTGCTGTCGGCGCTGATCATGGTCAACATCCCGCTGGCGCTGGTGGGTGCGGTGATCGGCTTGTGGCTGTCGGGCCAGCCGCTGTCGGTGGCGGCCCTGGTCGGCTTCATCACGCTGGCCGGCATCTCGGTGCGCAATGGCATCCTGAAGGTCAGCCACTACATCAATCTGATGCGTTTCGAGGGCGAATCTTTCGACCAGAAGATGATCGTGCGGGGTTCGCTGGAACGGCTGAGCCCGGTGTTGATGACGGCCCTGGTCACGGCGTTCGCGCTGGCCCCGCTGCTGTTGGAGGCTGAGCGTCCGGGCACCGAGGTGCTGCACCCGGTAGCCGTGGTGATCTTCTCCGGCCTGATCAGTTCGACCCTGCTCGACACCTTCCTCACGCCTGCGATGTTCTGGCTGTTCGGCCGCAAAGACGCCGAACGGCTGATGGACGACAAGGATGCAGAGGCCCTGTGACCTCGCCCATTCCCCTCAACCCAACCCCAAGGAACCGACCGATGAAACTCCACACGCTGATCCTCGCAGCCACGCTTGCCCTGATGGGTACCGCACATGCGGCTGGCGCCAAGCATGAACACGCCCACGATCACACACCCTTGCACGGCGGCATCGTCGTCGAAGTGAAGGACATCGACTACGAACTGGTGGCCAAGCCTGCCTCGATCCAGTTGCACTTGCGTGACCATGGAAAAGCCATGGACGTGACCCAGGC
>JBBRJU010000679.1:0-1740 GCA_038218895.1 Burkholderiales bacterium | reverse complement strand
GGTGCGCACCGCCGCCTGGGTGGTGGTGCTGCAGAAGGAAGGCATGGTCAACAGCCTGCTGCTGAAGCTGGGCCTGATCGCCGAGCCGCTGGCGCTGCTGTACAACCGCACCGGCGTGCTGCTGGCAATGACGCATGTGCTGCTGCCCTTCATGATCTTGCCGGTCTTCACCGTTTTGAGGGACATCCCGCCGCAATACATGCGCGCGGCCACCAGCCTGGGCGCAGCGCCGGCCACCGCCTTCTGGCGCGTGTACCTGCCGCTGGCGGTGCCGGGCGTGGCCGCCGGCGCGCTGATGGTGTTCATCCTCGCGCTGGGCTACTACATCACCCCGGCCCTGGTGGGCGGCGGCGCTGATCAAATGCTGTCGGCCTTTGTAGCCACCTACACCACCGACACCGGCAACTGGGGCCTGGCCGCCGCGCTGGGCGCGCTGATGCTGGCCACCACCGGCGTGCTGTACGCGGTGGCGCACAAGCTGTCGGGTGGCCGCGTGATGGCGATGGGCTGAGGGGAGCAAGCCATGGTCATCTTCGACTGCGATGGCGTGCTCGTGGACAGCGAGCGCCTCACCCACCAGGTGGTGGTGGACATGCTGGCCGAACGCGGCGTGGCACTGTCGTTCGACGAAGCGGTCGACCGCTTCATCGGCATGTCGATGGCCAATGGCCTGGTGCAGCTGACGGCACTGCTGGGCGGCCGCCTGCCCGATGGTTTCTTGCCCGAAATGGGCCAGCGCACCCGCGCCGCCTTTCGGGCCGGGCTGACCAGCGTGCCGGGCATCGAGGCTGTGCTGGACGGCCTGCAGCGCCCCGGGCCACCGCGCCCCGGGCAGCCCCATGCCGAACCCCGCCAATTCTGCGTGGCCAGCAACGGTAACCACGCCAAGGTCAACTTCACGCTGGGCCACACCGGCCTGCTGCCGCGCTTCACCGGGCATGCCACCGGCCGCATCTTCACCGCCGACGACGTGGTCCACCCCAAGCCCGCGCCCGACCTGTTCTTGCTGGCGGCACGCACCCTGGGCGCGCAGCCGCAACACACCACGGTGGTCGAAGACACACCCACCGGCATCACCGCCGCCCGCGCCGCCGGCATGCGCGCCATCGGCTTTGCGGCGATGACACCGGCTGCGCGCCTGCAGGCCGCCGGTGCAAATGCCATCGCGCACAGCATGGCCGAGGTGGCAGCGCTGCTGGCGGAAGACAGGCACGCATGAGCCCCGCCCAGCCACCCGAAGGCGCACGCTTGTCACCTTTGGCAGCAGGCGGAGCGACGGGCCGGGCCGCTAGCGCCAGGGTGCCCCCGTGACCGCGCGCTGGCTGTTCCGCGCCTGGTGCGCGTTGGTGCTGGGCTTCTTGCTGCTGCCCATTGCCGCCATCGTGCCGCTCAGCTTTTCCAGTGGCAGCTTCTTGACCTATCCGCTGCCAGGCTGGTCACTGCGCTGGTATGCCGAGGTACTGGGCGGCGGCAAGTGGATGACAGCGCTGGGCAATTCACTGTTCATCGGCGCGGCGGCCACCGTGTTGGCGCTGCTGCTGGGCACGCTGGCTGCGCTGGGCCTGGCGCGCCAGCGCGGCCGCCTGGCTGGGGTGCTGAAGCTGCTGATGCTCAGCCCGATGGTGGTGCCGGTGGTGCTGGTGGCGGTGGGCGCGTATTTCTTCCTGGCGCTGCTGGGGCTGACGGCCAGCCACATCGGGCTGATCCTGGTGCACACGGTGATCGCCGTGCCCTTTGTGG
>JBBRJU010000678.1:0-1747 GCA_038218895.1 Burkholderiales bacterium | reverse complement strand
TTCAGTGCGGGCGCCGGTGCTGCGGCGGCCATGGGCTGCTGGGCGACAACCGGCAAGGGCACGGTTGCGCGGGCCGGGCTGGGCGGTGCTGCGGCAGCCGCTGGGGTCGGTGCCGCCGTGGCCTGCGTGGTGGCCGGTGCGGCACCCTCCGGCAGGGCCGGCGGAGCGGCTGCCACGTTGTCGGCAGCCTGCTGCGGGGCTGGCGCGGCCAGCAGCGTCGGCGCCGGCCTCGGTGGTGGCCGTGGTCGCGCGGCGGCCAATGCTGGCACCATGGTGGTGGGCGCGGGCGCCGCCGGCAGCAGCAGCACCCGCAGGTCTGGCGCCTCGCCGCGCCGCTGCTGCCAGGGCAGGCTGAAGCCCGGCAGGCCGGTGCCGTCACCGCCGAGCCACAGGCCCAGCAGCAGCCCATGCAGCACCAGCGAGACGCCCAGCGCGCCGTTCAGGCGGCGGCGCTCGCCATGCAGCAGCCAGGCGCGCCCGGCCTGCGCTGCCTCTGCCAGGCGCGCCAGGTTCAAGCCGCTGCCTCCACCCCCAGCGCCAGGCCGAAGCCGCCCGCTGCGGCCCTGATCCGCGAGATGTCGTGGTCCATCGCGTCTCAGGCGCCAGGATCAGCGGCGATCCACTGGCGCAACAGGGCCAGGCCGTCGGGTGGCAGCGGCAGTTGCTCGCGCTGGCAGAGGAACAGCACCTGGTTCAGCAGCCGCTGGGCCAGGGTGTGCACATCGTCGGCACCGCGGCCGAACACATGGCCGTTAAGCTGCATGCCGCGCAGCAGGAACACCACGTCACGCAGCGAAACGTCGAGCGACGGCGTGTGCGCCAGGCAGGCAGTGCGCACCCGGCGTGCGGTTTCGGTGGGCTCGTAGGGGCGCTGGGCAAGGTCAGCGCACAGCGCGTCGAGCACGGCGCGCACCACCGGCGGGGCCAGCAGCGGCGCACCGGTGAGCTGGCTCACCTCGCGCGCCAGCGGCAGCACGGCGCCATGGTCGGCCCAGGCCGGGTCGGCCGGTGCCGCCGGTGCAGCCGCTGTGTCGGCAAGCTCGCGGGCCAGGCCGTGGGCCGGTTTGTCGCCGGGCTCGTCGCCGGGCTTGTCGCCAGGTTCGTCGCCCAGCGCGGCGGGCACGGTGTCGGTGGCGTCGGCTGGCGGCGGGTCCTGCTCGGGTGGCATCGCGTCGCCATCGGGCGGAATGGTCAGGCCGCTGGCATGGCGGTCAGGGTCGGCGATGCGCCCACCCGAGCCGCTGAGCCACACCAGCCGGTCCAGGCCCAGCGACCGGAAAAAGGGCTTGAACAGACCGTGGCCA
Source organism: Burkholderiales bacterium (assembly GCA_038218895.1). GTDB lineage: Bacteria > Pseudomonadota > Gammaproteobacteria > Burkholderiales > Burkholderiaceae_C > Pseudaquabacterium. The sequence goes on along the minus strand of JBBRJU010000678.1, from coordinate 443 downwards.
TTCCAGGTGTCCAGCGCCGGCCCGTAGGCCTGGCGCAGCCGCAAGGCCAGCGGGCCGGCCGGCACCGGGTGCGCCGCTTGCACCACCGCCGCCTCGATGCGCCGGGCAATGTCGGCCATCTGCGCGGCGTCCAGCACCGGCGTGGCCGGCCCGGCCGGTGGCGCGGCATTGGGTGCGGCCAGCACCGCCTGCGGCGTGCCTGGCGTGGGTGGTGTCTCGGCACCATCCGGGTACTCACCGGTCAGGCCCAGCGCTTCTTCGATGAACAGCCGCTCGTCGATCAGCAGGTCGGCACTGGCCTGGTAGGCGGCCGACGGAAAGCCGATCGCCAGCACCGAAGTGCGGCGGTCGTAGCGGCGCAGCTTGCGCAGCACCGGGGTGAAGTCGGCGTCGGCCGACAGCACGATGAACTCGTCATAGCGGGTCTCGTGCTGCAGCAGCTC
>JBBRJU010000677.1:0-1749 GCA_038218895.1 Burkholderiales bacterium | reverse complement strand
TTTTGCGACGACAGCACGCGCGCCTCGACCGCAGCGTTGATGGTGCTGATCACCACCGCGTTCTCGGCGGCGTTGATCTGGGTCCACTGGCCGGTGCCCTTCTGGCCGGCCTTGTCCAGCATCAGGTCGACCACATGCTGGCCGGTCTCGGCGTCCACCTGTTCCAGGATCTTGGCGGTGATCTGGATCAGGTAGCTCTGCAGTGCGCCCTGGTTCCACTGCGCAAACGCGTCGGCCATCTGCGTGTTCGACAGGCCGGCCGCCTTCAGCAGCGCGTAGGCCTCGCAGATCAGCTGCATGTCGCCGTACTCGATGCCGTTGTGGACCATCTTCACATAGTGGCCGGCACCGCCCGTGCCGATGTGCACCACGCAGGGCTGCCCGTCCACCCGGGCGGCGATGGCCTCGAACACCGGCCGCAGCACCACCCAGGCGCTGGCCGGCCCGCCGGGCATGATCGACGGGCCCTTGCGCGCGCCCTCTTCGCCACCCGATACCCCCACGCCGACAAAGCGCAGGCCCAGCGGCGTCAGCCAGGCGTCACGCCGCTCGGTGTCGGTGTAGAGGCTGTTGCCACCGTCGATGATGATGTCGTCGGCCTCCAGCAGCGGGATCAGCTGGGTGATCACCGCGTCCACCGCCGCGCCGGCCTTGACCATCAGCATCACCTGCCGTGGCCGCGCCAGGCTCTGCACAAAGCCTGCCAGGCTGGCATGGCCGGTGATGCGCCTGGCCGGATGGGCGGCGACGAAGGCCTCGGTGACGGCCTGTGTGCGGTTGTAGACGCTGACCGGGAAGCCGCGGCTCTCGACATTGAGCGCCAGGTTCTGGCCCATCACGGCCAGGCCGACCATGCCGAAGTGGTTCAGGGCGCTTGTCATGCGGCGGCGCTCTGCTGGCCTTCGCTGGCGATGTGGCGCAGCGCCCGCTCGAACAATTCCACCGGCTGGCCGCCGCTGATCAGGTGGCGGTCGTTGATGATCACCGCCGGCACCGACGAGATGCCCTGCTGGTGGTAGAACTGCTCGGCCTCGCGCACATCGGCGGCATGCGCATCGCCGGCCAGGATGCGGGCGGCCTCGCTGGCATCCAGCCCGGCCGCAGCGGCGGCCTGCCGCAGCACGCCGTGGTCGGCCGGGCTCAGCCCGTCGGTGAAGTAGGCCTTGAGCAGCGCATGCTTCAGCGCGCGCTGCTTGTCGGCATCCACCAGCCCGGCCCAGTGCAGCAGGCGGTGGGCGTCGAAGGTGTTGTAGACCCGCCGGCGCTGGCCCTGGCCGAAGGTGAAGCCCACGCTGGCGCCACGCTGGCGCATGGCCTCGGCATTGGCGGCGATCTGCGCCGCATCGATGCCGTACTTCTGCGACAGATGCTCCACCGCGTCCTGTCCCTCGGCGGGCATCTGCGGGTTCAGCTCGAAGGGCTGGAAGTGCAGCGTGGCGCGAATCTCGGGCGCCACCCGCGCCAGGGCCTGCTCCAGCGCGTTCAGGCCGATGGCACACCAGGGGCAGGAGACGTCGGACACAAAGTCGATTTTCATGGTGGGGCTCCGTGGGGGTGCGCAAGGCCAAAGGATGCTGCGCAGACAATCATCACATGCATGCCACCACCCCTGTTGCCGACCCGCTGGGCCTGCTGCGCGCGCTGTATGCCTGCGCGGTGGCGCGCGCGCTGCCGGCCGATGTCATGGCCGCCCACCTGCCGCCGCCACCCGACCCTGCCAAAGGCCGCACCCTGGTGCTGGGCGCTGGC
>JBBRJU010000676.1:0-1750 GCA_038218895.1 Burkholderiales bacterium | reverse complement strand
GCCGGCGTGCTGCCGCTATCGTGCAGGCCATGTCTGCCCAGCCGGCCACCGGCCCTGCGTCCAAGTCTGCCGCTGTCACGCTGAGCCGCCAGCAGCGGCTGGCGCTGGTGGCGGTGCTGATGGCGGTGGCCCTGGCCACGCTGGATTCGACCATCGTCAACACCGCGCTGCCCGGCATCGCGGCTGACTTGCGGGCACGGCCGGCGCAGGCGATCTGGGTCGTCAACGCCTACCAGCTTGCCGTGGCCGGCTGCCTGTTGCCGTTTGCCGCCCTGGGTGACCGCCTGGGCGCACGCCGCGTGCACCTGGGCGGGTTGATCGCCTACATGGCGGCGTCGCTGGGCTGTGCCTTGGCCGACAGCCTCACCGGCCTGGCAGTGGCCCGCGCGCTGCAGGGCATTGCGGCGGCGGCGCTGTTGAGCGTGAACATCGCGCTGATCCGCGCTGTCTACCCACCGCAGGCGCTGGGACGTGGCGTGGGGCTGAACGCGCTGGTGGTGGGCGTGTCGTTTGCGGCCGGGCCCACCATCGCATCACTGGTGCTGTCGGTGGCGGCATGGCCCTGGCTGTTTGTCATCAACCTGCCGTTTGCGCTGCTGGCGCTGCTGGTGGCCTGGCCGGCGCTGCCGCGCAGTGCAGCGCGGGGCCATGCGCTCGACCCGCTGACGGCGCTGCTCACCGCGCTGTGTTTTGCCGGCTTGATCGGTGCGCTGAGTGCGGCCACCCAGCGCCAGCCGCTGGCACTGGTGGCGCCCTTGCTGGCAATGGCGCTGGGCGCCGGCGCGCTGCTGCTGCGCCGCCAGGCCGGCCACCCGGCGCCGATGCTGCCGGTGGATTTGCTGCGCCGGCCGATGTTTGCGCTGTCGATCGCCACCGCCATGGCCTCGTTCTGCGCCCAGGGCCTGGCGTTTGTCAGCCTGCCGTTCTTCTTCGAGACGGTGCTGCACCGCGACCCGGTGCAGACCGGCTTTCTGATGGCGCCCTGGGCCATCGTGGTGGCAGCGGCCGCGCCCTTTGCCGGCCGCCTGTCTGACAGCCATGCGCCGGGGCTGATGGGCGGCATCGGCCTGGTGATCCTGAGTGCCGGCATGGCGGCCCTGGCGCTGCTGCCAGGTGATGCCTCGGTGCTGCGCATCACCGCCAGCATGGCGCTTTGCGGCGCCGGCTTCGGGCTGTTCCAGTCGCCCAACCTCAAGGCCATCATGTCGGCCGCCCCGCCCGAACGTGCCGGCGGCGCCAGCGGCATGGTGGCCATGGCGCGGCTCAATGGCCAGGCCCTGGGTGCGGCGCTGGTGGCGCTGTGCTTCGGCATCGCCGGCAGCCAGGGGCCGACCTTGGCCCTGGGCCTGGGCGCTGGGTTTGCCGCGCTGGGTGCCGCTGCCAGCGCCGCCAGGCTGTGGGTGAAGTGAGCCCTAACGCAACGAGTGGTAGGTCGCCGACTGGAATTCGTAGAACAGCGGCAATGATTTGCTGTCTGCAAACGGCAGGATCTGGGTGAGGTAGGCGCCGCCAATGCCGGTCGTCTGGTCGATCCAGAAATAGCTGTTGGCCAGGCCGGCCCACATGAGGCCGCCGGCGGGCACGCCGGTGTCGGTGGCCGCCTCGTTGATCTGGAAGCTCAGGCCCCAGCTCTTTTCCACGCCGGGGAAGAACTCGGCGTCCAGCGTCAGCGTTGGCGCCTGGGTGGGCAGCTTGCTCACCCGCAGCGGGCCCATGGCGTTGTGGCTCATCAGCTGCACCGTCTCGGGTT
>JBBRJU010000675.1:0-1752 GCA_038218895.1 Burkholderiales bacterium | reverse complement strand
GGCATGGGCAAGGACCACACGCTGTTTGCGCTGGTCGATGGCCAGGTGTCGTTTGCCGTCAAGGGTGCGCTGAACCGCCACACGGTTTTTGTCACCCCGGCCTGAGCACAGGCCCGCAGGCTGCAGCATGCTGCCAGCCTGACCCAAGCCCCGGCCTGCCGGGGCGTTTGCGTTTTTTGGGGCTGCAGCCCCTGGGGATGAAGCACCATGAAATTCGTCGACGAAGCCACCATCGACATCGCTGCCGGCAACGGCGGCGCGGGCTGCATGAGCTTCCGGCGCGAGAAGTTCATCCCCTTCGGCGGACCCAACGGCGGTGACGGCGGACGTGGCGGCAGCGTATTTGCGGTGGCCGACCGCAACCTGAACACACTGATCGACTACCGCTACGCCCGCCGCCATGAAGCGCGCAATGGCGAGGCCGGCCGTGGCTCCGACCAATACGGCGCGGCGGCCGACGACATCGTGCTGCGCATGCCGGTCGGCACCATCGTGCGTGACGCCGAAACCGAAGAAGTGCTGGCCGAACTGCTGGAGCCCGATCAGCCGGTGCTGCTGGCCAAGGGTGGCGACGGCGGCTTCGGCAACCTGCACTTCAAGAGCAGCACCAACCGCGCCCCGCGCCAGAAGACGCCCGGCTGGCCGGGCGACGAGAAGAAGCTGAAGCTTGAATTGCGGGTGCTGGCCGACGTGGGCCTGCTGGGCCTGCCGAATGCCGGCAAGAGCACGCTGATCACCGCGATCAGCAATGCCCGGCCCAAGATCGCCGACTACCCGTTCACCACCTTGCACCCCAACCTGGGTGTGGTGCGCGCCGGCCCGGAGCGCAGCTTCGTGGTGGCCGATCTGCCCGGCCTGATCGAGGGTGCGGCCGATGGTGCCGGGCTCGGCCACTTGTTCCTGCGCCACCTGCAGCGCACCCGGTTGTTGCTGCATGTGGTGGACATGGCGCCGTTCGACGGTGCCGACGCGGTGGCCTTGGCCAAAGGCATCATCAAGGAACTGCGCAAGTACGATGAATCGCTGCACGAGAAGCCGCGCTGGATCGTGCTGAACAAGCTCGACATGGTGCCGGTGGAAGAGCGCGCGGCCCTGGTGAAAGATTTCATCAGGCGCATGCGCTGGAAGGGCCCGGTCTTCAGCATCTCCGCGCTGGCGCGCGAGGGGCTCGACCCGATGGTGCAGGCCATCTACGCGCATGTGGCCGCACACAAGGTGCAGGCCCCGCCCGAGGTCGACCCGCGCTTCGACGCACCCGCGCCGGGGGCCGCCGTGGAGCGCGACGATGGCTGAGGTGCTGAAGAACGCCCGCCGCATCGTCGTGAAGGTGGGCTCCAGCCTGGTCACCAACGAGGGCCGTGGTATCGACGCAGAGGCGGTGGGCAACTGGTGCCGGCAACTGGCAGCGCTGTCGCAGCAGGGGCGGGAGGTGGTGATGGTCAGTTCCGGCGCGATCGCCGAGGGCATGCAGCGCCTGGGCTGGAAGACCCGCCCGACCGAGTTGCATGCGCTGCAGGCGGCTGCCGCCGTGGGCCAGATGGGCCTGGCGCAGATGTACGAGACCCAGCTGAAGGCGCATGGCATGGGCAGCGCCCAGGTGCTGTTGACGCATGCCGACCTGGCCGACCGGGAGCGCTACCTCAATGCCCGCAGCACCTTGCTGACGCTGCTGCGGCTGCGGGTGATTCCGGTGATCAACGAGAACGACACCGTCGTCAATGACGAGATCAAGTTTGGTGACAACGACACCCT
>JBBRJU010000674.1:0-1756 GCA_038218895.1 Burkholderiales bacterium | reverse complement strand
TGGAAGCCTTCGACTGTCAGCTGCTTCCAGCCCGGCCGGTGCGACTGCAACACGAAGTGGTGCGAGCCGTCGCCGGGCTGCACCGGCGTGATGTAGAAGAAAAACTTCAGGAAGGCCCAGTCGTCGATGTCGCGGTGGAAGAAGTGCGCCGCCTTCTTGCGCGTCTTTTCGTCGGCATCGGTCGGAAAGGTCCACCACAGCTGGCGTGACACCAGCCGCGCACCGGCGCCCAGATAGGCCCGGGCGATGGCGTGCACCAGTGCTGAATCACACAGCGCGCGCATCGCGTCGCAGCCCTGGTCGGCATTGAAATACACCGCCTTCAGGATCGGCTGGCCCAGCGCAGCCTCGGCCTGGGTGCGCTGGTGCGGCAAGAAGCCGTGCGCCGGGTTCTCGTAGGCAAAACACGGCGTGCTCCCGGCCCAGCGCAGGATGTCGGCCACTGTCTCGGGCCGCATTTGCAGGCGCGGCGCCAGGCCGTCGCGCTCCAGGTCGGCCAGGATGGTGGCGGTGCTGGTGCTGGCCTGCACCGGGTCGGCCGCCGCGCCGGACATGCTGGCGCTGCCTGCCACCACCGCGTGCCGAGACCGTGCCATGACCGCACGCCGCACGCCGCTGAACCTGGCGAAACGCTGCATGAACTCATAACTGGCGCGAGAAAGCAGGGATCCGGACATGGCGGCTGGGAAAGTGGTCTGGTGATGATACGGGCGCGCAGCGCGCGGCCGGACAACGCGCTGGTTGCCACCGCCCGGTCTGACGCAGCGCTGCCAGACACAGCGCGGCCAGACACCGCGCTGCCAGACACCGCAGCCTGACAGCACGCTGCCTGACACCACGTTGTGACAACGCCCCGCCTGGCAGGCCGCAGCTGGACCAGACTGCGCTGCCTGCAGGTGTCACCGATGCGGTGCGGCGCCAGCGCGGCATTCGGCACACTGCCGCCATGCATTGCCAGCGCCTACCCGCCCGACCCACATCCGCCGCCACCCGCCGATTGGCCGGAGCGCCGCGATGAGCGACTTCGACCACGACACCCGGGTGCTGCCCGGTGACAGCCCCGGCCGCTACAGCGGCCAGGTGCACCCGGCCTGGAACATCGGCGCCAACCCCAACGGCGGCTACCTGCTGGCGCTGGCGGCACAGGCGCTGCGGCAGTGCACACCCGAACATCCCGACGCGCTGAGCATCACCGTGCACTACTTGCGCCCCGGCCTGCCGGGCCAGCCCTGCCAGATCGATACCCAGCTGCTGCGCAGCGGCCGCAGCCTCAGCACCGTGCGGGCCACGCTGCTGCAGGACGGCAGCCCCCGGCTGGAGGTGCTGGCGGCGATGGGCAGCCTGGCCGCAGCCGGCACATCCGGCACATCCGGCACACCCGGCACATCCGGCACATCAGGCGCATCAGGCACATCAGGCGCGACCGGCGCAACCGGCGCCGCCCCGCTGCCGCTGATCAGCCTGCCACGGCCCACCATGCCGCCGCCCGAGGCCTGCCCCGGCCGGTCCGCAGCGGCGCAAGGTGTCAGCATGTCGATCCTCGACCGGCTCGACATCCGCCTGCATCCCGCCCAGGCCCAGCCCGGCGCGGCGGGCGCCGCGCGGATCAGCGGCTGGATCCGCTTTGCCGACGGCCGCCCGCCCGACGCGCTGGGCTGCCTGCTGATGGCCGATGCCTTTCCGCCGGCGGTGTTCGGCCTGCTCGGCATGGTGGGCTGGGTGCCCACGATCGCGCTGACGGTGCAGCTGCGCGGCC
>JBBRJU010000673.1:0-1757 GCA_038218895.1 Burkholderiales bacterium | reverse complement strand
CGACCTCGGGCCTGATGGCCGGTGAAGGCCACATCCCCGTGGCCTGCACACCCACACCTGGCAGCGCCGCGCCCATCAGCGGCGCCACCGACGCGTGCGAGGTGGTGTTCGAGCACCACATGCAGATCACCCGCATTTGGGAATCGCCGCGTGTGACCAAGCCCTACACGGAAGCCCAGTGGGCCGATGTGCTGGAACTGGGCGAGGCAGTGGACGCCCAGCTGGACGCCGGCGACGTGCGGCTGACCATGGGCGGCGAGCCCACCTTCGTCAGTGTGGACGACCGCGACGGCGCCGAATGGAACACCGACGCGCTGGGCCCGACCAAGCGCCTGTTGGCCACCGACCTGGTGAACCGCCTGCGCGACCACTATGGCATGGGTGGCTTCCTGCACTTCGGCCAGGGCAAGTGGTACCCCGGCGAGCAACTGCCACGCTGGGCGCTGAGCATCTGCTGGCGCGCCGACGGCGAGCCCTGCTGGCACGACCCCAAGCTTTTCACCGACGAACGCCATCCCACGCACTACACCGCCGCGCACGCCCGGGCCTTCCTGTCGGCGCTGTGCGCGCGCATCGGCGTGCCCGATGTGCATGTGCAGCCAGGCTACGAGGACACCTGGTACCACCTGTGGCGTGAGCGCCGCTTGCCGGTCAATGTCGACCCGTTCGACTGCAAGCTGGAAGACGAGATGGAGCGCAGCCGCCTGCGCCGCATCTTCGACCAGGGCCTGGAGCACCCGGTGGGCTATGCGCTGCCGCTCAAGCGCAGTGATGGGCCAGACGGCGTGCCCGCGCTGGAAGGCAGCCGCTGGCAGACCGGGCCCTGGTTCTTCCGCGACGCGCGCATGTATTTGCACCCGGGTGATTCACCGATGGGCTACCGCCTGCCGCTGGACAGCCTGCCCTGGGTGAAGGCAACCGAGTACCCGTACCACATCGAGAACGACCCGTTTGCCGCGCGTGACGCACTGCCCGCCGCTGCGGCCATCCGCAGCCAGTACGCCGCGCATGTGATCGGCGGCGGCTTTGCCGAAGGCGGTGTGGTGGCGCTGCAGGCCAAGGGCGCCGCAGGGGCGGATGGCCTGGAGACTGCGGCACCGGAACCTGCTGACGGCACTGGAGAACCAGGCGCCGGCATCCGCACGCTGGATGCGACCCGCAGCCCGTCGCGCGGCGAGTCGGCGCACTGGATCACCCGCACCGCACTGGTGGTGGAAGTGCGGGACCCGCGCCGCGCCAACGGCCCCCAGGCCGAGGCCACAGGCAGCCCCAGCGGCGTGCTCTACGTCTTCATGCCCCCATTGGAGACGCTGGAAGACTATCTGGAGCTGCTGGCCGCCATCGAGGCCACCGCCGCTGCACAGGGTGTCAGCCTGATGCTGGAAGGCTATCCGCCCCCGCGTGACCCGCGCCTGAAGGTGCTGCAGGTGACACCCGACCCTGGCGTGATCGAGGTCAACATCCACCCCGCCAGCAACTGGACCGAGCTGGTCGAACACACTGAATTTCTCTATGACGCGGCCTGGCTGTCGCGCTTGTCGACCGAAAAGTTCATGCTCGACGGCCGCCACACCGGCACCGGTGGCGGCAACCACTTCGTGATGGGCAGTGCACGCCCGGCCGACAGCCCCTTCCTGCGCCGGCCCGACGTGCTGGGCAGCCTGCTGGCCTATTGGCACAACCACCCCAGCCTGAGCTACCTGTTCAGCGGCCTGTTCATCGGCCCCACCAGCCAGGCGCCGCGGGTGGACGAAGCG
>JBBRJU010000672.1:0-1761 GCA_038218895.1 Burkholderiales bacterium | reverse complement strand
CGGCAATCGCCACTGCCACTGCCGACAGCAGCGCCGCCAGCAGCGCCACCAGATTGAGGAAGCGCTTGGCCCGGTCCAGCGTCTGCTGCATCTCGGGGCGGCCACTCTCCAGCGATTCGACCCGCACGCCGCGCAACTTGCCATCGGCCACCTGGGCATCGGCCCAGCGCAGGTACTCGCGCACGCCGGTGTCGGCGGCACCGCGGCTGCCGGTGGCGGCCGCCATCAGCCGGTAGGTGACGCGGCTGGCCGGCTGGATCAGCCCGGTGGCGGCCAGATCGCTGTCAAGCATCAGCACCCGGGGTGAAAACCCCAGGAAGCCGCTGCCACGGTCGGGCTCCTGCACCACCAGGCGGGCGATGGAAAAGCGCTGGTCGCCGAGCAGCAGCGCATCGCCCAGGTTCAGCTGCAGGGTGTCGAGCACACCAGCTTCGACCCACACCGTGCCGGGCGCGGGCGCGGCGGCCACATTGGCCACCGGGCCGTCGATGCGGTCACGCAGGCGCAGCATGCCGCGCAGCGGGTAGCTGGCGCTCACCGCCTTCACCGACACCAGGCGGGCCTCGCCGCCGCGGTCGTCCGGCGCGCGCGCCATGCTGGGAAAGCTGGTGCTGGTGGCCAGCTGCAGCCCCAGCGCCCGGGCCTGGGCCGCAAATTGCGGCGGTGCCGGCTGGTCGCTGGCCACCACGGCATCGCCGCCGAGCAGGGCGCCAGCGTCGCGCGCCAATGCGGCTTCCAGCCGGCTGGCAAAGAAGCCCACTGCCGTCAGCGCAGCCACGGCCAGCGTCACTGCCACCATCAGCAGGCGCAGTTCACCAGCGCGGAAGTCGCGCCAGCCCTGGCGCCAGGCCAGGCCGAAGACCGAAATTTGCAGGGCATGGGTGTGCATGGCCGGCACGGTACACCAGCCACCGCGGCACCCGGCATGGCAGGGGCAAACCGCTGCCCGGCCAGCGCTGGCGCGCCCGCCAGTCGGAAACCGGCAAACAGCAGGTGGATGCGGTGGCCGCCGCCGGCCGGATCGGCTGCTGCGGGTGTAGATTGGCAGCGTGCGTGCCGCTCACCTGCAACTGAACACCGCCCGCCTGCTGCTGCAGGCACCCGATGCCACCCCGGGCAGCCCGCAGGGCGCGGCGGTGGGTGACTTCTACCGACGCAACGCCGCGCACTTCGCCCCCTGGGACCCACCGCTGCCGCCTGACCATGCCGCGCCGGAGCTGGTCGCCCAGGCGCTGGCCGACGGTGCCCAAGCCTTTGCCACCGGCCGCGCGCTGCGCTGGTGGCTGCTGCCAGCGGCCGACCCCGGCCGGGTGATCGGACAGGTGCACCTGTCCGGCCTGGTGCGCGGCGCATTCCAGAGCTGCAACCTGGGCTATGCGCTCGACGCCGCCTGCCAGGGCCAGGGCCTGATGCATGAGGCGCTGCGCGCCGTGGTCGACGAGGCCTTCTCGCCACGGCTGAACCTGCACCGCCTGCAGGCGGGGGTGCGGCCGGAAAACCAGCGCAGCCTGGCGGTGCTGGCGCGGCTGGGCTTCGGCCAGATCGGCCTGGCGCGGCACTATCTGTTCATCGACGGCGACTGGCGTGACCACTGGCTGTTCGACCTGGTGAACCCAAGCTTCGTGCGGCCGGCAGACTGGTAGCACCGGCCGGCCAGGTGGTCAGATGGGGTCAGCGTGCCGCCGGCACCCCGCCGACCACACCCTGCACCAGCCAGTCCATGCGGCTGATGCCGGCATCGTCCAGCGCACCGCCAGCCAG
>JBBRJU010000671.1:0-1761 GCA_038218895.1 Burkholderiales bacterium | reverse complement strand
GCCAGCACCACCCGCCAGATTGTCAGTCGTCAAACCCCCGGAACACCGCCGCCTCGTCGACCGACTTGCGCTGCGACACCACCGCATTGGCCGGAAAGCTGTCGTCCGGCCAGCCCATTGCGATGCAGGTCTGGATCACCTGGTCACCGGGGATGCCGGCCTCGGCCCGCACCACCGGGCTTTGCATGATGCCCTGGCTGTTGATCACGCAGCCCAGCCCGCGTGACCAGGCGGCATTGACGATGCAGTTGACCACGCCGCCGCAATCGAATGGCGCGATGTCGCTGCCGTGGATCGACCGGTCGTAGGTGACGACGATGGACACCGGCGCGTCGAACTGGCGAAAGCCCCGCAGCACCCAGTCGTCCCGGGCGGCCTTGTCTTCGCGGGCGATGCCCATGGCCGCAAACAGCTGCTTGGCCACGCCGATCTGGCGCTCACGGTGCGGGCCTTCATAGCCCGGGCCCATGCGGAATTCGCGCGAATGCGGCACCCCGGCGAGATTGCGCTCGACGTTGCCGGCGCGGATGCGGTCGAGCACCGGGCCGGCCACCACATAGAAGTTCCAGGGCTGGGTGTTCAGCGACGTCGGCGCACGCATGGCCAGCGCCAGGATTTCGCGGATCAGCGACCGGGGCACCGGCTTGTTCAGGTAGCCGCGGATGCTGCGTCGGCCCCGCACCACGTCGTCGAAGTTCATCGAGGTCATGCCAGCACCATCACATCGTCGCCCGCCGGCTCGGCATACAGCCGCTGCACCCGCGCCGCGCGGCGGCCGCGGCCGGCCTTCTGGTTGATGTAGCCCTGGTCGGTCAGCTCGTTGCCGTCGATCGACGGCGGCTCGGTCAGCAGCAGCACCCGGGCGATGCGCCGGCTGCTGGCGCCTTGCGTGGTGGCGTTGTGGGCATTGATGCCGCGGCGCACCGCATCGCGCACCGCAGGGTGGGCCACGATGGCATCGAAGCCGGCGTCGGGCTGGCCGATCAGCTGGCGGCAGGCCGCCAGGTTGGGCCAGGCCAGCAGGGCCACATAGGCCTGGTCTTGCCCGGCCACCAGCGCATCCAGCAGCACCGGTGAGCAGGCGGCGATGCAATCGGTGCGCAGTTCGCCCACATGCACGAAGGTGCCGGTGGTGAGCTTGAATTCTTCGGTCACCCGACCGGCAAACACCAGCCCCTGGGCCGGGTCGTCGGGGTGGAACAAGGTGCCGGCGTCGCCGATCTTGTAGAAGCCTTCGTCGTCGAAGGCGGCAGCGGTCAGCTCAGGCTGGTCGTGGTAGGCCGAGAACACGTTGATGCCCTTGAGCCGCAGCTCATACATGCCGGCGCTGGCGGTGGGCACCAGCTTGAGCTGCACGCCGGGGAAGGGCAGGCCGATCAGGCCCACCCGCTCGGTCTCCCAGTAGGTGCCGGTCGAGGTGGGTGCGGTCTCGGTGCTGCCCCAGCCGGTGTAGAACACGATGCGGTGGCCGGTGTACTGCACCGCCAGCGCCTGCATGCGCCCATACAGATCGTCGGGCAGGCGGGCGCCGCCATAGGCCAGCAGCGTCAGGTTCTTGAAGAAGTTGCGGGCGAGCGGCTCGTCCTTCTCCAGCGCGGCGGCCAGCACCGCATAGCCTGATGGCGCGTTGGAATACAGCGTGGGCGCCACCTCGCGCAGGTTGTTCAGCGTCTCTTCGAACTGGCCCGGCGTCGGCCGGCCGTCGTCGATGTAGAGCGTGCCACCTTCGCCCAGGATGCCGTGGAAGGTCGAGTTGCCGCC
>JBBRJU010000670.1:0-1770 GCA_038218895.1 Burkholderiales bacterium | reverse complement strand
TGGGCAGCCACACCACCTCCAGGTTGGCAAAGGCAGCTTCGAAATGCGGCCGCTCATGGCCGATCTCCAGCACCAGCACGCCGTCGGGTGTGAGGTGCTGCGCGGCCTGCTGCAACAGCGTGCGGATGAAATGCATGCCGTCGGCGCCGCCGGCCAGGGCCAGCGCCGGCTCGGCCTTGAACTCGGCCGGCAGTGCGTCCATTGACGCCTGGTTGACATAGGGCGGGTTGCACAGGATCAGGTCGTACCGGCGCCCGGCCAGCGCAGCCAGGCCGTCGCCCTGGTGCAGGCTGATGCGGTGTGTCAGGCCATGTCGGTCGATGTTCAGGCGCGCCACCGCCATCGCCTCGGCGCTGAGGTCGGCCGCATCCACCATCACCTCGGGCCAGGCCATGGCCGCCAGCACCGCCAGGCTGGCGTTGCCGGTGCACAGGTCCAGCACGCGGTGGGTGCCATCGCTCAGCCAGGCGTCGATGCTTCCGTCTGCCAGGGGCTCGGCGATCAATGAGCGCGGGATGATGCAGCGTGCATCCACCGTGAACGGCACGCCCTGCAGCCAGGCCTCGCCGATCAGGTAGGCGGTGGGCAGGCGGCTGCTGATGCGTTGGCTGACCAACGCATCGACTGCAGCCTGCGCTGCCGCATCCACCGGCAGGTCAGCCACATCGTCGAGCGCGTGCAGCGCATGGCCCAGGCGCCACAGCACCAGCCAGGCCGCCTCGTCGAAGGCATTGCACGTGCCTTGCCCAAGTGAAACGCCCGCCTCGGTGAGGCGGGCGCTGCTGGCCTCGATCAGCTGGATCACGTTCACAGCAACAGGGTCTCCAGCGTGCGGCGGTAGACGTTCTTCAACGGGTTGATGTCGGCCACCCGCACACACTCGTCCACCTTGTGGATGGTGGCGTTGACCGGGCCGAACTCGACCACCTGTTCGCACACCGGCGCGATGTAGCGGCCGTCGCTCGTGCCGCCGGTGGTGCTGAGCACCGGGCGGATGCCGCATTCGGCTTCAATGGCGCGGGCCAGCGCGGCGCTCAGGCTGCCGGGCCGGGTGAGGAAGGGTGCGCCGCCCAGGGTCCAGGCCAGTGTGTACTGCAGCCCATGCCGCTGCAGCAGCGCATCCACCCGGGCCTTCAGACCGTCGGGCGTGCTCTCGGTGGAGAAGCGGAAGTTGAAGTCCACCGCCACCGTGCCGGGGATCACAGTGAGCGCGCCGGTGCCGGCGTGCATGTTGCTGACCTGCCAGGTGGTGGGCGGGAAGTGGTGGTTGCCGTCGTCCCAGGTGGCAGCGGCCAGTTCAGCCAGCGCCGGCGCCAGCTGGTGGATGGGGTTGCGCGCCAGCTGCGGGTAGGCGACATGGCCCTGCACGCCCTGCACCGTGAGCCGGGCCGACAGCGACCCGCGGCGGCCGTTCTTCACCATGTCGCCCAGCCGGTCGACCGACGTGGGCTCGCCGACGATGCAGCAATCCAGCCGTTCACCGCGCGCCTGCAGCGCCTGCACCACCCGCACCGTGCCGTCGGTCGACGGCCCTTCCTCGTCGCTGGTGAACAGCAGGGCCAGGCTGCCGGCGTGCTGCGGATGGGCGGTGACGAACTCTTCGGCCGCCACCGTCATCGCGGCGATCGATGTCTTCATGTCGGCCGCGCCGCGGCCGTAGAGCATGCCGCCGCGGTGGCTGGGCACGAAGGGGTCGCTGGCCCACGCAGCCAGCGGGCCCGGGGGCACCACGTCGGTGTGGCCAGCCAGCACCACGGTGGGCCCGGGCCG
>JBBRJU010000669.1:0-1770 GCA_038218895.1 Burkholderiales bacterium | reverse complement strand
GTTTTGCAGGGCGATGTATTCGGCTTCTTCTGTGTCCGTTCTGCTTGCGTTGCGCTTGAGTTGGCCGAGTCGCTGCCATTGGCGCTCTTCTTGCGCTTCTGTCCATTCTTTGGGGATTTCCCTCGCCCTGTCCTTGCCCCTGTCCGTGCCCCATCAATGTGTCGAACACCTGCCGCGCGGTGGCGGACGGGTCGCCGGCCTCGTCCCTGGGCCAGGCCACGCCGCTGTAGCCGGCAAACCTGCCGCGGCTGTCCAGCCGCGGCAGGCCGCGCAGGCACCAGGCACGGGGAGCGCCAGCGGTGGCCGCGTTCCGCAGCACTCGCAACTCGCCCAAGGCGCCCTGGGCCTGCATGCGGGCTTGCAGGCTGTGCGCGCGGTCATCGAAGCGCTGCCACAGGCAGTCACCGCTGAAGGCATCTGCAGCCCATGCCGACGCGGGGGCGCCTTGGGGCGGCTGCAGCTTCAGCAGGCGGTGGTCGGCGTCGGTCTGCCAGCTCCACACATCGACCAGCTGGCCCAGCAGCTGCGCCTGCTGGCGCGCATCATGCAGGTGGTCCAGCTGCTGCTGGCGGCTCCACAGCGCCCCGGCCAGCAGGGCAGCTGCAGTGCACAACAGCATGGCCAGTGCCAACAGCCAGCCCGGCATGGCCGCCTGACCCGCGACGGACGCAGCCACCGGCGCGGCCACGAATGCAGCCTCGAGCGCAGCCGCCGGCGCGGCCAGCACCAAGGCCAGCAACGCACTCAGCGCCGGCAGGGCACGCCTGGAACCAGACGACTGCAGCCAACGCAGCGTCTGCGTCGGCAGCGCGGTCGGGCGGGCGGGCAGGGGGATGTTGGCGTGCGCCGTGGCGCCAGCGGCGCCAGCGGCGCATTCACACGACATGCCGACGATTGTACGAAAGCGGCCGTGGTGGCAGGCTGGGGTGCATGGCGCCGCTCAAGTCGGCCGCAGGGAGGCCGAAACTGCGGCTTGAGCGCCGGCCTCCGTGGCCGGTCTCTGTCGGCATGAACGGTTGCATGCGGTCACCTGCTGTTGTTTCCCTGCTTGGCAATGCGCCCGCCAGGGGCTGTGCGGCAGCAGGCTGTCCGGCATTCCTGATTGACGCGGCCTGGGCGGCGCGCCATGCTCGGGCATGGCATTCAAGGAAGAATCGTTCACGCGGACACCCCCATGCCACACCTGGGTGCTTCCTGATGATCTTGCCATTTACCCCTTCCCCCGGTTCGGAGTCGAGCCCCGGCTCCAGCGCACCCGCGCCGCCGGGTGACACCGTGCTGGACGCCACCGCCCTGGCCAACCTGGCGCAGCTCGATCCCACCGGCGCAACCCGGCTGATGCAGCGGGTGTTCACCACCTACCGCAGCTCGATGGCCCGTCTGCTGGCCCAACTCGCCCAGGCGCGCGCCCAAGCCGATCTTTCCACGCAGCGCCTGGTGGCGCACACCTTAAAATCATCGTCAGCCAGTGTCGGTGCCCTGTTGCTGTCGGCGTTGTGCAGCGACGCCGAGCAGGCGCTGCGCGACGGTCTTGCGGACCAGGTGCCCGAGCTGCTCGACCAACTGGTGGCCGAAGCCGCCCGCGTCGATGCCGCTGTTCTTCAACTCTTAGCCGACACGTAGTTCTCGCCTTGATGACCCTGCCGCACAGCCTTGACACGGACGACCCGCCCGAGCGGCCGAAGGTGTTGCTGGTCGACGACGACGACTTGGCGCTGATGCTCACCGCCGAAGCGTTGCGGGGCCGCGGGTTCGACATCACCGAAGCCA
>JBBRJU010000668.1:0-1772 GCA_038218895.1 Burkholderiales bacterium | reverse complement strand
CAGCCTGGGTGACCTGGAGGCGCTGACCGGCACGCCGCAGCAGGTGACCAGCGCCTACAAGGAGGCCATCCGTCTGGTGGAGAACGACTGGTTCTCGCTGAACGCCACCCGCCAGGGGCTGGACCTGCTGCGCCAGCTGGGGTTCAGGCCCGAGGCGGTGCAAGCCGGCATCGCCACCTTCGAGCGTGCACTGTCGCGCCTGTCGCCACCCAGCAAGGATTGGCGGCCGCGCCAGGTGGTGCTGTTCTCGGGCCACATCGTCGACGCGCCCGACCGGCCGACGCCGCGCTTTCCGGCCTGCAAGGTGGACGACGCGGCCAAACGCATTGCCCAGGCCCTGGACGGGCTGGGCGCTGGCCCCGACGACCTGGCCATCACCCAGGGCGCGGCCGGTGGCGACCTGCTGTTTGCAGAGGCCGCACTGGCCCTGGGCATGCGGCTGCAACTGCTGCAACCGTTTGACGAACCCGCCTTCCTGCAGGCGTCGGTGGCCCCCAGCGGGGCCGACTGGCAGCGGCGCTACGACGCGGTGGTGGCCCGGCTCGACCCGGCCCGCCCCATCCTCAGCGCACCCCAGGCGCTGGGCCCGGCGCCGGCCGGCGTCGACCCCTACGCCCGCTGCAACCTGTGGCTGTTGAGCACGGCACTGTCTGGCGGTGTCGACCGGGTGCGCATGGTTGCGCTGTGGGACGGCGAACCGGGCGACGGCCCCGGCGGCACCGAGCATCTGGTCCGCGAAGTACAGCGGCGCACCGGCCGCGCTGCGGTGATCGACACCCACAGCCTCTGATGCAGCGCCCCCGCAGCGCGTTCGCAGCGTCCCCTCGCAGGGGTGCCGCCAGCGGCCCGGCCGAGCCGGGTCTGCGGTGGCCGCCTGGCTGCGCCTGTTGCATGCACCGCCCGCCGCGCCCCGGCGCTGCAGCGCACTGACACGGCCCACCGCGCGCCCACCGCGCGCCCACCGCGTGCGTCGCGCGCGCGGTGGGCGCAGTCCGCAGGCAAGGCCGGTGATCAACGGTTCTCCGCGCGCTTGGCGCGCGCGGGGCGCGGGTCCGTAGAATCCGCCGCCCTGCCCGCCCTGCCCGCCTGTACCCCGCCCTGCCGGGCTTGCCGCCCCCATCCATGACCCTGTTCCAGCTGATTGCCGGCTTCGTGCGCCAGCACTGGCGCACCTATGCTGCATCGGGCTGCATGCTGGCGGGCATTGCGCTGCTGGGCGTGTGGCTGCCGCTCCAGATCGGCCAGATGGTCGACGCGCTGGTGGCACGCCAGCTGGCTGGCCCCGCGCTGTGGGTGCAGATCGGCTGGCTGCTGGCCGCCGGCGCGGCGATCTACGGCCTGCGTGTGGCCTGGCGGCTCAAGCTCTATGCCACCGCCTACCGCATGGGCGTGGGCCTGCGGGTGCAGCTGTACCAGCGGCTGGCGCAGCAAGGCCCGCGCTTCTACCAGGGCCAGCGCACCGGCGACCTGATGGCCCTGGCCACCAACGATGTGGACGCGGTGGAACTGGCCGCCGGCGAAGCCCTGCTGGCCGGCTTCGATGGCACGCTGACCCTGGTGCTGGTGGTGGCCGCCATGACCCTGGGCGTCGACTGGCGCCTGGCCCTGGTGGTGCTGCTGCCGTTCCCGCTGATGGGCCTGGGCTTCTGGTGGATCTCGCGCCACCTGCATGCGGCGTCGCGCCTGTCGCTGGACGCCTTCGGCGCGCTGAACGACCAGGTGCAGGAAACCTTCACCGGCGTGCGCACGCTGCGCGCGATGGGGCTGGAGGC
>JBBRJU010000667.1:0-1773 GCA_038218895.1 Burkholderiales bacterium | reverse complement strand
GTTCAAGCAGCGGCAGCGGCGTGTAAGGGGTGTCGTCGGCCACCCCGTCGTATAGCCCAGACGCCTGGGCTTGTCAGCCCCCAGGACCGTGCGTCAGCCGCGCCCGTAGCGCGCCATCGCGAGCCCGCTGACATCGATGTCGGGCGCCTTGCCCGACACCAGGTCGGCGATCACGCGCCCGGTGCCCGCGGCCATGGTCCAGCCCAGCGTGCCGTGGCCGGTGGCCAGCAGCAGGTCTTGCACGGGCGTGGCGCCGATGATCGGCGTGCCGTCGGGCGTCATCGGGCGCAGGCCGCACCAGAAGCTGGCTTTCGACACATCGCCGCCGCGCGGGAAGAGGTCACTGACGACATGCTCCAGCGTGCCGCGCCGGGCTTCGCGCAGGTTCAGGCTGTAGCCGGCCAGTTCGGCCATGCCGCCGACACGGATGCGGTCGCCCAGGCGCGTCACGGCCACCTTGTGCGTCTCGTCCATGATGGTGCTCTCGGGCGCGTATTGCGCATCGGTGATGGGCACGGTGATGCTGTAGCCCTTGACCGGATAGACCGGGATGTGGATGCCCACCGGTTTCAGCAACAAGGGACTGTGGCTGCCCAGCGCCAGCACCACCTTGTCGGCCTTCAGCAGGCCGGCATCGGTGTGCACGCCGGTGATGGCGCCGCCACCGACCTGCAAGGCCTGGATGCGCGTGTCCCAGCGGAAGGTCACGCCCAACGCGGCAGCCATCTCGGCCAGTCGGTTGCTGAAGGTGAAGCAGTCGCCGGTTTCGTCGCCGGGCAGGCGCAATGCGCCGACGAACTTCTGTTGTGTCAGCGTCAACGCCGGTTCAACAGCGCAGAAGCCGGCACGGTCCAGCACCTCGAAGGGCACACCGTATTGCTTCAACACCGCCACGTCGCCGGCAATGCCGTCCAATTGCTGCTGCGTGCGGAAGAGCTGCAGCGTGCCCTGCGCGCGGTCGTCGTAGGTGATGCCGGTCTCGGCGCGCAGCGCCTTCAGGCAGTCGCGGCTGTACTCGGCAATCGGCACCATGCGGCTCTTGTTCAGCGCATAGGCCTTGGCCGTGCAGTTGGCCAGCATCATCGCGCCCCAGCGCCACATCGCCGGGTCCAGCAGCGGCCAGATGACCAGCGGGCTGTGCTGCATCAGCATCCACTTGATGGCCTTGATGGGCACGCCCGGCCCGGCCCAGGGCGCGCTGTAGCCAGGGCTGACCTCTCCGGCGTTGGCAAAGCTGGTCTCCCGCGCCGGGCCGCTCTGGCGGTCGACAAGCTCCACCTCGTGACCGGCCTTGGCCAGGTAATAGGCCGAAGCCACGCCGATCACACCACCACCCAGCACCAGCACCTTCATGCACACCTCCGGAAGTGGCTGCAGAGGATAGTAAATTCAAACTCACTTTTTTGCTACCATAGGCCCTCCGGCATGGCTCTCGATCACCCACTGAACCGGCCCTTGTGTCTATCTGACTCATGTTGAAGGCCGATCCCAGCGCCGAAGTGCGTCTCTCGAAGGCATTGCCTTGGGGTTTGCCCTTGCAATCAGCCGCCAAACCTCGGCTCTTAGAAGCTGTGGCGCAGCCGATCCCCGCCGCCATCGACACCGCGCCGCCTCAAACGACTTGGCTGAAGAGTCTCAGGCCGCTTGGAGTTGCGAACCAGTGGCTGGCGTGCGCGGCGGAGCCCGGGCATCCAGACCCAGGTGTGTGAGTATCTTCTCGATCACCGGCTGCTCCAGGATCGCCGCTATGATCTTCAGCTCGCCGCCGCAGTT
>JBBRJU010000666.1:0-1796 GCA_038218895.1 Burkholderiales bacterium | reverse complement strand
AAGCTCGAAGAGCTGTCGGCCAAGACCAAGGAAGCGCCCAAGCCGCTGCCCGAGTTCGGCAGTGGCGATGATTTCCCGTTGCTGCAGGCGCTCAACCAGCTCAAAGGCAAGCCGGTGGCGGTCAGCAAGACGCAGAGCGAGCGCAAGGCCGAGCTCGACAAGGACAAGCAGTAAGCCGCGCTTCTCCGGCTGCTGCCAGCCCGCTGCGGCGGGCTTTTTTGCGCCCGTTGCCTGCCGGCTATGCTCAGCCGATGGACGACGACCAACTGCTGCGCTACTCGCGGCACATCCTGCTCGATGCCATCGGCGTGGAAGGCCAGCAGCGCCTGCTCGACAGCCATGCGCTGGTGATCGGCGCCGGCGGTCTGGGCTCGCCGGTGGCGCTGTACCTGGGCACGGCCGGCGTGGGGCGCATCACCCTGGTCGACCACGACACGGTGGACGTGACCAACCTGCAACGGCAGATTGCCCACAACCTGGCGCGTGTCGGCCGGCCCAAGGCCGAGTCGGCCCAGCAGACGATTGCCGCCATCAACCCGGATGTGCAGGTGCTGCCGGTGGTACGGCGCGCCGATGCCGCCTGGCTCGCGCGGGCGGTGGCCGAGGCCGATGTGGTGCTGGATTGCAGCGACAACTTCCAGACCCGGCAGGCGGTGAACGCCGCCTGCGTGGCGGCCGGCAAGCCGCTGGTGTCGGGCGCGGCCATCGGTTTCGATGGCCAGATCTCGGTCTACGACACCCGCACCGCCGACGCGCCGTGCTACGCCTGCGTCTTTGCGCCCGATGCCACCGTCGAGGAGGTGCGCTGCGCCACCATGGGCGTGTTCGCGCCGCTGGTGGGCATCATCGGCAGCATGCAGGCCGCCGAAGCACTGAAGCTGCTGATGGGCGTGGGCAGCAGCCTGGCCGGCCGGCTGCAGATGCTGGACGCACGCAGCATGGAATGGACCGAGATCCGCCTGCCGCGCCAGCCTACCTGCCCGGTGTGTGCCGGGCGCTGAACCTCAGCGCGCCGCAGCCTGGTCGGCCAGGGCCTGCAGGTCGCCCGACAGCAGGATGCGCACGCCGCTGGCCTGGGTGGCCACCGCGCTGACCAGGGCCGCCGCCACCGCATCGGCCTGGATCGGCCGCAGCTGGCGCGGGACCAGCCAGCCCACGGCCGGCATCAGCCACTGGGCCAGTGATTCCATCGGCCGGGCGGCTTGGCCCAGGTCGGTGCGTGCGCCCAGCAGCAGCGATGGCCGGGCGATCACCAGCTGCGGCCAGCCTTGCGCCGTCAGCGCCTGCTCCACCTCGCCCTTGACGCGGTTGTAGAACACCGACGCGCTGGCATCTGCGCCCATGGCCGACACCACGCCCAGGCGGCTGGCGCCGGCCGCGCGCGCAGCCCTGGCGAAGGCCAGCACCGCATCCATGTCCACCGCCCGGAATGCGGCCTGCGAGCCCGCTGTCTTGATCGTGGTGCCCAGCGCGCAAAACGCCCAGTCGATCGCGGGCAGTGCCGCGCGTACGTCGGCCCCAGCACCAGCCACAGCCCCAGCACGATCCCCCAGCGTGCGGTAGTCGATCACCAGCGGCATGACGGCTGCTGGCTGGCCGGCCAGGGCACCCGGGTGGCGCACCAGCGCGGTGATGTTGCCGATGCGCGCATCAGCGGCCAGCCTGGCCAGCAGCGCCCGGCCCACCAGGCCGGTGGCACCGGCCACGGCCACCCGCACCGGCTGCAGGCTGGGCATGGGCCTCAGCGCTTGGGTGGGCCGCCGGAGCGGCCGCCCGGGCGACCACCACCGCCACCA
>JBBRJU010000665.1:0-1800 GCA_038218895.1 Burkholderiales bacterium | reverse complement strand
AGAGCCTGGTGGCGGCGGTGCCGATCTCGCTGCGCGCCAAGGGCGACACCACGTCCGACACCCAGGCGTCGATGACCCTGGTGAGCCTGGGCACCCAGGTGCCCGATCTGCGCAAGCGCATCGCCTACATTCGCAATGCGTCGATGGCCATGAAGGCCACCGTGGGCAAGCTCAAGAGCGTGATGCCCACCGACTATCCGTCGATCGGCGTGCCCTGGCTGCTGGAGGCACTGACCGCGCTCTACGGCCGCGCCAAGGTGGCCGACCGCCTGCCACTGGTGGCCAACCTGGTGATCAGCAATGTGCCGGGGCCGCCAGTGCCGCTGTACATGGCCGGCGCCCGCATGATGAGCAACTACCCCACGTCCATCGTGGCCCATGGCCTGGGCCTGAACATCACGGTGCAGAGCTACGACCAGCAGATGGATTTCGGCCTGATGGCCGACGCTGCCGCCATGCCCGACGTGCGCACACTGGCCGATGCGCTGCGCGTGGCGTTTGACGACCTGTGCCTGCTGGACGATGAGCTCAACACCCCGCCGACCTTGGCCGACACGGGCCGCGCAGCGGCCGGGCGGGCGGGCAGGCGCCTGCAGGGCGAGCTCAGCAGCATGGGTGGCAAGGTGGGCGAACTGGTGGGTGGCGTGGTGGGTGGCGTGGTCGGCAGCGTGGTCAGGCGGGCGGTGCAGGGTGCCGTCAGCGGCGCCGTCACGTCCGCCGCCAGACCCGCCACACCACGGCGCAAGGCTGCCGCCACGCCGCGCGTCAAGGCGTCCGTCAAGGCCCCTGCCGAGGCCTCCGTCAAAGCCCCTGGCCAGGCCCCCGAAAGAGCAGCACGCAAGCGCACCCGTACCATCGGGGCATGAAAGTCCAATCGAACGGCCTGCAGATCGAAGTGGATGTGCAGGGCCCGGCCGACGCCGAGCCGGTGCTGCTGGTCATGGGCCTGGGCATGCAGCTGGTGGCCTGGCCCGACGAACTGGTGGCCGAGCTGGTGGCCCGTGGCTTCCGCGTGATCCGCTTCGACAACCGCGACGTGGGCTTGAGCGACGGGCATGACCACCTCGGCATGCCCGGCATGGTGGGGCCGATGCTGCGCTACGCCCTGCGCCTGCCTGTGCGCGCGCCCTACAAGCTGCGCGACATGGCCGACGACGCGGTGGGCGTGCTCGACGCGCTGGGCATCCCCGCTGCCCATGTGTGCGGGGCGTCGATGGGCGGCATGATCGCCCAGCAGATGGCGGTGCGCCACCCGAAGCGGGTCAAGAGCCTCACCTTGATCATGACGACCAGCGGCGCACGCCACTTGCCGCAGGCCAGCCTGCGGGTGCGCCAGGCCCTGCTGGCCAGGCCGCGCAGCAAGGCGGTGGCCGACGTGGTGGCCCACCTCGAACGGCTGATCCACACCATCGGCAGCCCCGGCTACCGGCCCGAGCGGGCGCGCCTGCGCGACCGGCTGGAAGCCTCGGTGCGTCGCGCTTACCGCCCGGCCGGCACGGTGCGCCAGTTGCTGGCCATCGTGGCCGATGGCGACCGCACGCCGCTGCTGCAGCAGATCCGCCAGCCCACCCGCATCATCCACGGTGCCGACGATCCCCTGGTGCCGCCGGACGCCGGCCGGCACCTGGCCAGCCAGATCGCCGGCGCCACGCTCGACCTGGTTCCCGGCATGGGGCATGACCTGCCACTGCCGCTGCTGCCGCGCATTGCCGACGGCATTGCAGAAGCCGCCGGCCGGCGCTGACCGGCCGGCCTGCGCAAGCGCGCCCAATGGCCACCCAATAGGCACGGCCATCCGCC
>JBBRJU010000664.1:0-1819 GCA_038218895.1 Burkholderiales bacterium | reverse complement strand
CAGCTGCTCCGGCGGGTATTCCTTGGTGCTAATGATGGTCCAGCCCACCGCACCGAAAAGCACCGCCGCACCGGCATAGAACGCGTACTTCACGTTGTCCGGCACGACGCCTTCGGGGGCGGTGTTGTCCACGCCCACCTGGGTCAGGATCCACGGCAAGGCGCTGGCCACCACAGCGCCTAGGCCAATAAAGAAGCTCTGCATGGCGTAACCGGTAGCGCGCTGCTTCGGCGGCAGCTGGTCGCCGACGAAGGCGCGGAAGGGCTCCATCGAAATATTGATCGACGCGTCCAGCACCCACAGCAGGCCCGCCGCGATCCACAGGCTGGGCGAATTCGGCATGGCGATCAGCGCGAGGCTGGCCAGCACCGCGCCCACCAGAAAGTAAGGCCGGCGTCGGCCCAAGCCCGTCCACGTGCGGTCGCTCATGTAGCCCACGATGGGCTGCACGATCAGGCCGGTGAGCGGCGCGGCGATCCACAGCATCGGGATCTGGTCCATCTCGGCGCCGAGGGTCTGGAAGATGCGACTAACGTTGGCGTTTTGCAGGGCGAATCCAAACTGGATACCCAGAAAGCCAAAGCACATGTTCCAGATCTGCCAAAACGACAGGTTGGGACGGTCGGCGGCAGGCGCCGCCGTGCCAGATAGGGTGCTGCTCAATGCCATGGTGTTAGACACTCCCGCGAGTTAAGACGCTCAGACGACGACCCACCATCGGAATCGTCAGCATGGTGCTCGCTACGGCCATCAGCAGCAGCGCGGTGAAGGCTTCGGCCGAGATCAGCTGCTTATCGAGCAGGATGTTGGCGAAAATAATCATGATCAGGGCCTTGGTTTGCAGCAGCCAGCCGATGACGCTGGCCTCGCCTTTCGGCCAGCGCAGCCAGCGTCCAGCCAAGTGAACACCCAGCAGCTTGCCGCCCACTGAGGCCGCAAGCAGTAAGGCCGCCACGGCGAATACCGCCACGCCGCCCGACTCGAATCCGGTACGCAGACCCGTGCTCAGGAAGAACACCGGCATGAACAGCATCAGCACCCAGTCGCGAGCCTGATCCAAGGCCTCGTGACCGACCCACTCGTGGTCCACCACGACGCCGGCCATGAAGGCGCCGACCATGAAGTGCAGGCCGCACCACTCGCCGCCGAGCGCGCAGAGGGCCAGCCAGCCCAGCAGCACACCCCAGCGGTCGCGCAGGGCAAGACGCGGCAGCAGGCGGCGAAGGCCCCAGGCCAGCAGCGCAAAGGTCACTAAGAAAATCGCCTGCCGACCCAGCCGGCCGGTGTCGAGCAAGATCAGCGCCAGCACAGCCCAGAGCAGCAGGTCGTCCAAGCTGGCGTAGCGCAGGATGCGCTGGCCCAGCGGCTGTCGAAGTACGCCAAGACGCTGCATAAAGAGGACGAGGATGGGCAGCGCGGTGACCGCACAGGCCATGCCGATGCCGGCAATGGTTTGCCAAGGCGCCGCCTTCGCGCCCTGCAAAGACGGGATCAGACTTAGGGCCAGAACAGCGGCAAGGCTCCCGGCCGCAATCGGCATCACCAAGGCGAGCCCCGCGGTGATGGCGGTGCTTCGGCGGTCGCTCCACGCGGCTTTCAGGTCGAGTTCGATGCCGGCAAGAAAAACGAAAAGCATCACCGACCATGCGGCGATGCCGTCGAGTCGACCGATGACCTCGGCCGTAAAAATTTGCCCGTGCGTCTGCGGCGCCAAGGCCCCCATCACGCCCGGCCCCAGCACAATGCCAGCGACAATCTGCACGACCACCAGCGGCGCCCAGCGCTCGGTGCGGCCAAGACGCCAGACCAGCCACGGCAG
>JBBRJU010000663.1:0-1824 GCA_038218895.1 Burkholderiales bacterium | reverse complement strand
GTGGGGCCGGCGGGTGGGGATGGCGGGTGGGTGGGGAACTGGGGTGGAAATGGCCAGGCCCCGGCCTGGCCGCAGGCTTCAGGGGCGTGCCGGGCACACGCTCTGGCCGCTCGAATCGGGCAACTGGCACAGGCCGCGTGCGGCCAGCAGGGCGTTCAGCGCAGGCAGGTTGAGGCTGGGCCGCTGATCGGTGCTGGTGCCTGCCGGGGTGGTGCTGCCCAGGTAGACCACGCCATTGACCAGGCCGAACAGCGGCCGCTGGCGGTTGGCCCAGTCACCCAGCAGCCGGCTGTTTCCAGCGGCTGCGGCGTCCAGCGCGGCGCGCGGCGCCTCGCTGACCACCAGCAAGCGCTGGCCCGCCACGCTGCGCTGCTGGTAGCGCCCGCTGCCCAGCAGCCTGCCCGTGTTGCCCCAGAAGCTGAGCGTTCCACTCTCGGTCAACGCACCATCAAAGCTGAACTTCAGGCCGCTCCAGCCCCATTGCTGGCCCACCGGCTGCCCGGCAGCAGGGCTTTGCAGCGCGTCCACCAGGGCCTCCAGGCTGGCCACGGTCTGCAGGCCCTGGCCAGCGATGAACAGCTGCACCGCGCTGTACGCGTCCAGGCGATAGCGGTCGCTGCTGCTGTAGAAGCTGCCCCAGATCGCCTGCGACCCGGCAGGGAACAAGGCATTGGCGGCGGCTCCGGTTTCACCGGCCACGGCCATCGGCAGGCCTGAGACGTCCTCCACCTGCAGCCGGCCCAGCGCACCGGCTGCGGGAAAGTCGCTGCCGGTGACCAGATAGCGGCCATCAGTCTGCCGGCTGTAGCTGCCGCCCTCGCTCTCGGCTTGCCAGCCACCGGCCGCAAGGGTCCAGCCGCTGTCGGCGGCCTGTGCGGTGAAGGCCGCACCGTTGCCCGCCCGCCATGATGCGCCGCGCCAGCGGCCGTCGCTGCCGTTGGTCACATGCACCGAGGTGACGACGCTGCAATTCGCGGCGTCGGCGGCACAGCCGTCAGTCCATGCCGAGACATCGCCGAAGCCCAGGCGCATCAGTGTTTCCAGTGGCGTGGTGGTGCCACCGATGGCGGCCCGGGCGGCCGCCAGCACGCCGCTGGCGTCGGCCGCCAGCGTGGCGGCAACCGGTTGCACGGCGGCCTGGATGGCGGCCAGCGTGGGCAGTGCGACGGGCGCAACATCCAGCCCCAGCGCCAGCTGCACACCAGCCAGCGACTGGCCCAACGCCGCCAGGCTTGCCAGCAGCAGTTGCCGCTCACCCTGGCCGCTGGCACCTTGCCGCACGGCAGCCTGCACCTCGCCCAGTGTCACCGCAGCCACGCGCGCCAGCACGGCCAGCGCAGCCTGCGTGTTGTCTGCGGCGTAGTCGATGTTCAGGTGCCCGCCACTGGGCAGGCCGTACTGGCTGCGCACCGCCAGCGCAGCCTGGGCCGCGGTCAGACCGCCGCTGATCATCTGCTGTGCCACCAGCGTGCTCAGCGGCGTGACCAGCGTCGGCGCGGCTGCGCCAGCAGCATCGGTGGCCACCGGCGCGAGCAGCGTGAAGGCCTTCTTGCCGGCCTCGGCCAGGGTTCGGCCGCCGTCGTCCTCGTCGCGGGCGGTCACCGGTACCGTCACCAGCACATAGGCGGCTGCCACCTGCGCGGCATCCAACCCGGTGGTGGTCAGCGAATAAGCGCCACCGCCGCCCGAGACGGCGCTGGGCTCGCCGCTGTCGCAGGCCTGGTTGGCATTGAGGTCCAGGCACAGCGTGGCACCGGCCAGATAGCCGTCGATCACTTTGCCGGTCAGCGCCGTGGCGGTCGGGGTGGGCACCAGCGTGGGGGC
>JBBRJU010000662.1:0-1825 GCA_038218895.1 Burkholderiales bacterium | reverse complement strand
GCTCTGCCTTGGATTGCTGAAAATTGAGGCACCACTTTCCTGATCAAAATCAAGCACCTGCAGTTGTGCGGCAGTCTCGTGGCAGGGGCTTGCGCACCGGCTGTGCAGACCACCGCGCCTGTGCACTTGCCCGCCAGGGTCCGGTTGTGCAGGCCCCCGTGCCCGGCTGCTGATGGCGCTGTCTGAGCCCACCGGCGCTGCCTTGCCGGCGCGTGCCTGGAGCGTGGCGGCCCTGCTGCTGGCCGTGGCCGACGCGCTGGCTGCGCGCCTGGGCGCTGTCACGGTGCGCGGAGAACTGTCCGGCTTCACCCGCGCTGCCAGCGGCCACTGCTACTTCACCCTCAAGGACAGCGACGGCCAGCAGGCACTGCTGCGTTGTGCGATGTTCCGCCGCGCGGCCGGCCTGCTGGACTTTCGCCCCGCCGACGGCCAGCAGGTGGAACTGCGCGGCCGCATCACGGTGTATGAATCACGGGGTGAGCTGCAGTGCGTGGTGGAGCACCTGCAACGCCTGGGCGAGGGTTCGCTGTACGAACTGTTCCTGCAGCTGAAGGCGCGGCTGGCGGCGGCCGACCTGTTCGACGCCCAGCGCAAGCGGCCGCTGCCGGTATTTGCGCGCACGGTGGGGGTGGTCACGTCGCTGGGCGCAGCGGCGCTGCATGACGTGCTGACGGCCATCGCCCGGCGTGCGCCGCAACTGCGGGTGGTGGTCTACCCCTGCCTGGTGCAGGGCCCCGAGGCACCGGCGCAGATCGTGCAAGCCATCGGCCAGGCCAACGCCCGCCAGGAGGTGGACGTGCTGATTGTCTGCCGCGGCGGCGGGTCGCTGGAAGACCTGTGGGCGTTCAATGACGAAGCGGTGGTGCGCGCCGTGGCCGCCAGCAGCTTGCCGGTGGTGTGTGGCGTGGGCCATGAGACCGACACCAGCCTGGCCGAACTGGCGGCCGACCTGCGCGCGCCCACGCCGACCGCTGCGGCGGAGCTGGCCACGCCGCTGCGCAGCGAGGCGCTGGCGCGCTTGCAGGCCGTGGCCATGGCGCTGCAGCGGGCGGTGGGCCGCCGGCTGGACCAGCAGGCCCAGCGTCTGGACCGGCTGGCGCTGCAGATCGGCCGGCCCGCGCGCCTGCTGGACCAGCAGACCGCCCGGCTGGATCGGCTGCAGGCCCGGCAACAGCACGCCGCAGACCAGGGGCTGGCGCTGCGCCAGCGGCAGCTGGGCGACCTGGCGCTGCGCCTGCGGGCCGCGCTGCGCCAGCAGGTGCAGCGCCAGGGCGAGCAACTGGCGCGGCTGGCGCTGCGGCTGGCCGCCAATGACCCGCAGCAAGTGCTGTCACGCGGCTATGCCTGGCTGGCCGACGACCAGGGCCGGCCTGTCACCCGCGCGGCGGGCCTGGCAGTGGGCAGCACACTGGCGGCGCAATGGGCCGATGGCCGCGCCGAGGTGCAGGTGCTCAGCGTCCAGGCAGGCGGTGTGGTGCCGCCGCCGGCCCCCCGGCCGCGCGCGGCCCGCAAGCGGCGCACAAGCCCCTGAGGCCGGGCTTGCCAGGCCATGTTGCCTACAATCGGCTGTTTTTAGATCTCACAACCCAGGCGCCCTGGCTGACACGACGGCGCCGTTCCACGCGAGGATGCCTTCCATGAGTTACACCCTGCCTGCCCTGCCTTACGCGACCAACGCCCTGGCGCCGCACATCTCGCCTGAGACCTTTGAATTCCACTACGGCAAGCACCACCAGGCCTATGTCACCAACCTGAACAACCTGGTGGGCGGCACTGAATTTGCGGATCTGGCGCTGGAAGACGTGGTCAAGAAGTCGTCGGGACC
>JBBRJU010000661.1:0-1830 GCA_038218895.1 Burkholderiales bacterium | reverse complement strand
CCAGGTAGAACTCCCAGGTGCGCATGAAGCGGGTGTCGAAGCCCAGTCCACGCACCTGGGTATCCTGGTGCAGGAAATCCTGCCGCCAGCGGTGCAGCGTCTCCGCATAGTCGGGGCCGAAGCGCAGCTCACGTTCGACCTGCAGGCCGGCTGCGGCGGCCTCGGCGCGGAATGCGCTGGGGCTGGGCAGCAGGCCGCCGGGGAAGATGTACTGCTGGATGAAATCGGTGCCGCTGACATAGCGGTCGAACAGTGCTTCGTCGATGGTGATCGACTGGATGCACGCGCGCCCGCCCGGTTTGAGCTGGTCATGCACCGTCTTGAAGTAACTGGCCCAGTAAGTACGGCCCACGGCCTCGAACATCTCGACGGACACGATGGCGTCGTACGGGCCGTCCGCGATGTCGCGGTAATCCTGGAAGCGCAGCGTGGCACGCTCGCCCAGGCCGGCCTGGGCCAGCCGCTGCTGGCCGAAGGCCAGTTGCTCGGCCGACAAGGTGATGCCGGTGATGCGCGCACCGAAGTCACGTGCCGCGCATTCAGCCAGGCCGCCCCAGCCGCAGCCGATCTCCAGCACATGGCTGGCCGGCGTGACATGGCATTCACTGAGCGCGCGGCGCATCTTGGCCTGCTGGGCAGCGGCGGTGTCCTGCGCCGTGTTGCCGTTGAACCAGGCACTGGAGTACGTCATGGTGTCGTCCAGCCACAGCTTGTAGAAACTGTTGCCCAGGTCGTAGTGGGCGTGGATGTTGCGCTTGCTGCCGGCACGGCTGTTGCGGTTGAACAGGTGGCGCATGCGGTGGATCAGATTACCCCACCAGGTGCCATACACCACCGAATCCATCGCCTCGCGGTTGGCGATGAACAGCTGCAGCAGCGCCACCAGGTCGTTGGCAGCCCAGTCACCCGCGATGAAGCTCTCGGCAAAGCCGATGTCGCCCGAGCGCAGCGCGGCGCTGCAGATGTTCCAGTTGTGCAGCCGCAGCGCGGCATGGGGCTCGCCGGCTGCACCGGTGCCGAAGTGCACCTGGCTGCCGTCGGGCAGTTGCACATCCAGCGTGCCGACCTGCAGCCTGCGCAGCAGTGCAAACACCGCGCGCGCCGCGGCGGGCGCCGACGGCGGCAGGGACAGAGAGCTGGAGCTGGCGGTGGTCGAAGCAGAGCGCATCGTGGATGTCCTGGGCCGGTGCGGTGTTAACGGGAGTGGACGGCGGGCGCCACGGCAGTGGCCGGGGCCTTGCCGAAGAAGGGCACCCGCTTGGCCAGCAGGCGCAGCGCCTGCCAGTGGATGCGGACGATCACGCCGAGCGTGAGCAGCGGCATGCGCCACAGCGCGTGGTGCAGGCGCTGCGGCGTCAGTGCGGCCAGCGAACCGCTGACGCTGGTCAGCAGCAGCGGGCCCTGGGCGTCATCGTGCACGATGCGTGCCACCGTGCGGCCGGCGCCATCCGGGCCGCTGTGGGTGCGCATGAAACGGAAGCGGTAGTTGCCCTGCACCTGGCAGAACGGTGACACATGGAATTGCTTCGTCGCTGCGAGCTCCTGCCCCCAGCCCAGCTGTGGGTCGGTGAGCAAGTAGCAGTGGCGGCCGCCGAAGGTGTT
Source organism: Burkholderiales bacterium (assembly GCA_038218895.1). Classification (GTDB taxonomy): domain Bacteria; phylum Pseudomonadota; class Gammaproteobacteria; order Burkholderiales; family Burkholderiaceae_C; genus Pseudaquabacterium. The sequence continues at coordinate 228 of JBBRJU010000661.1, read as the reverse complement.
GTTGACCTCGGCGACGATGGCCGCCAGACTGTTGTCAACCCGGTGGCAGTACCAGAAGCTGACGGGCTTGAAGGCCACACCCAGCATGCGCGGGTAGGTGTGCAGCCACACCTCGCCGGTGGCGTCGGTGATGCCCTGGGCCAGCAGGTGCTCGTCCAGCCAGGCCAGGCAGTCGCCACGGCCATCGCCATGGTCCGCATCATGGAAGCTGACCCAGCCGCTGCGGTT
>JBBRJU010000660.1:0-1837 GCA_038218895.1 Burkholderiales bacterium | reverse complement strand
GGCAAACACCACCAGGGCGTTGTGGGTGGCGCCGTCGGCATGGCTGCCGCCGGGCTCGACGGTGAAGCCGAGGCTGCGGTAGTCGGTGATGGCGGCGTCCAGGTCAGGAACCAGGATGACGAGGTGGTCCAGGGTCAGGGGCATGGTGTGGGCCGGTTGGTGGATCGTGGAGGGCGGGTGGCGCTTGTGTCGGGCTGGTGATGAAGTGCTGGATCGCGCTCGCTGGCTGCTGGTGCCGGCCCGTGCCGCAAAGCCCAGGCCCAGCAGCCAGTGCGTGCCTGCCGGGTCCCGCGGCTTGGGCAGCACGCCGCAGCCGGCCGCGTGCCATTGGCGCAAGCGCCGGCGCTGGTCGGCGATGCTGGGTCGATCGGTCGGCAGGGGTGTTCTTGCTGATGGCTCGGGCAGCCATTCTGCGCTGGCGCCGGGCGTGGTCCACTGTGCGCATGTCCCTGCGGTCTGCCTCCCCCGCGCTGTTGGCTGCGCTGCTGTTCGGCGCCAGCACGCCGTTGGCCAAGCTGTTGGGGCTGGACATGGGGCCGCAACTGCTGGCCGGTCTGCTGTACCTGGGCAGCGGCCTCGGCCTGTCACTGCTGATCCTGGTGCGGCACCTGTTGCCGCGGCCAGTGGGCCTGCCAGCGCCGCTGCTGCGCATTGCGCTTGCCGATTGGCCCTGGCTGGGCGGCGCCATCCTGGCCGGCGGGGTGCTGGGCCCGGTGCTGCTGATGGCGGGGCTGGCCAACACCGACGCGGCCACGGCCGCGCTGCTGCTCAATGTCGAAGGCGTACTCACCGCGCTGATCGCCTGGTGGGTGTTCCATGAGAACGCCGACCGCCAGATCGTGCTGGGCATGGCCGCCATCCTGGCCGGTGGCGTGTTGTTGTCGCTGCAGCCGGGTGGCGCGGCCTGGTCGCCAGGCGCACTGCTGATCGCCGCTGCCTGCCTGTGCTGGGCCGTCGACAACAACCTGACACGCCAAGTGAGCGCACAGGACGCGCTGCTGCTGGCAGGCCTGAAGGGCTTGATCGCCGGCGTCACCAACACCGGCCTGGCGCTGGCCTTTGGCGCGCAGCTGCCAGCTGCCGCGCCGCTGGCGGCCACTTTCGGGCTCGGCTTCGTCGGCTACGGGCTCAGCCTGGCGCTGTTCGTGCTGGCGCTGCGCAGCCTGGGAACGGCCCGCACCGGCGCCTATTTCTCGGTGGCACCGCTGTTCGGTGTGCTGGTGTCGTTGCTGGTCTGGCCGCAATGGCCGGGCTGGCCGTTCTGGCTGGCCGCCGGCCTGATGGGCCTGGGTGTGTGGCTGCACCTGCGTGAGCGCCATGCCCATGCCCATCTGCACCCGCCCTTGGCCCATGCCCATCCGCACAGGCACGACGCCCACCACCAGCATGGGCATGACTTTCCGTGGGATGGCCGCGAGCCGCATGTGCACCCGCACCAGCATGCCGCGTTGCACCACAGCCACGCCCACCACCCCGATCTGCACCACCGCCACCGGCATTGAATGCGTGGCCTGCGCGCGTGCGCCAGCGTACCGACGCAGCGGATTCCAGCGCGCAGCCTCTGTGTCCATGGCCCAAGCCCGCCGCCGCATGGTGCACGACAGTTTCGGGCCGATTGCCGTGCCGGCTGGCGCGCTGTGGGGCGCGCAGACCGAGCGCAGCCGGCAGTTCTTCGCGATCGGTGGGCCCTTTGTCGGCCTGTCTGGCGGGCAGGCTGGTGCCGGCGGGCCCCCCCAGCCCCAGGGGCGGATACACCCCCCGGCCCAGGGAAACCCTGGAGCGGCCCCCGGGAACAGCACCCAGGGGCGGCGGGCCCCCCCCCAAGCGGCCCCCCCAG
>JBBRJU010000659.1:0-1839 GCA_038218895.1 Burkholderiales bacterium | reverse complement strand
TGGGTGGCCAGGGCGGTCAATACCCCGGTCAATTCTGCGCGGTCATGGACTGCGTGCAGGTCGCGGTCGAAGGTGGTCTCGCGGCTCATCGAGACCGGGTCGCTGCGTGTGACCAATGGCCGCTCGTCGACCCCATGCGCAGCGTCGTGCAGCCAGCGGCCGTAGCTGCGGCCAAACTGCTGCTGCAGCCACTCTCGCGGGCAAGCCGCCAGCTCGCCCACTGTGCGCAGCCCCAGCGCCAAGAGTTTGGCTGCTGCCTTGGGGCCAATGCCGTTGATCCGGCGCAGTTGCAGCGGCCAGATGCGGGTGGGCAAGTCGGCTGCAGTGATGACGCTCAGGCCGTCGGGTTTGTCCAGCTCGCTGGCGATTTTCGACAACAGTTTGTTGGGGCTGACACCGATCGAGCAGCTCAGCCCGGTGGCACGCCGCACGGTGTTGCGGATCTCTTGCGCCAACGCGCGCACGCCACCACAGGCATCGTGGCCCACGGCATCAAAGGCACCCGGCAGCTCGCTGAGGTCGATGTAGATCTCGTCGATGCCGCGGTCTTCGATCTGCGGTGCGACTTCAGCTACGGCCGCTTTGAAGTGCTTCGAGTAAAGACGGTATTGCTCAAAGTCCACTGGCAGCAGCACTGCGTGCGGCGCCAAGGCGGCCGCTTTCATCAGCCCCATGCCCGAGTGCACGCCATAGTCGCGGGCCGCATAAGTGGCTGTCGTGACGACGCCTCGGCCGGCGTAACCCTCCAGGGTCGAGAAGCTGCGGCTGCCTCCGGCTGGCTGCACAGGTTGGTGACGCCGGCCACCGCCGATGACGACGGCTTTGCCCGCCAGTTCTGGATACCGCAGCAGCTCCACCGAAGCGTAGAACGCGTCCATGTCCAGGTGTGCGATCCAGCGCACCGGGGTGGCGGTGTGAGTGCGTGTGTGGGTGGCAGTATTCAGGGCCAAGGGTTGTTCACCAAGCACAAGTGGCTAGAGCCAGCTCACGCCTAAACTACGTCTCTGGGATCGCATCAAGAAAGGCCAGCGATGAAGCATGATCTGTGGGCAGCAAGCAAAGTCAATCAGACCACGGCCTTGAGGTTGGCGCCCAACGTTTTGCAAGCCTCGGCTTTGAGTCTTTGCGTCGCCGTTGGCTGTCTGATTCTTTTTTTGCCGCCGCTGGTGCACGCCACCACCAGCTCGCCGGTACGCACCGTGTTGACCGCGCTGATTTTGAGCGCTTCGCTGTTGCTGCACTGGGCCTTTCTCACCCTGGCGGCGCGCCGCTTGCAGCGCAGCACATTGGGTTGGGTGTCGATGTCGGCTTTGCTGTTTCCGATTGGCAGTGTCGCGGCTCTGGTACTGCTGAGTCTTTTCTCTGATGAGACAAGTGCGCCGGTGGCGGCGGGGCAGTCTTGATTCAACTTACTCGATATCGCCCACGTGCAGGCCAAAGCTGCCGCTGAGGCGGTCGGCGAAGTAGTGTTCCAGAGTGGTGCGAACAGTCTTGAAGGCCAGCTGATCCCACGGGATTTCGTGCTCAAAAAACAGCCGGGTCTCGATCGTCTCGGGCCCCGGGTCTGTTTCGGTGTTCAGGAGCCGTGCCAAGTAATACATATGCACTTGGCCGACCCGGGGCACGCTGAACAACGTGAACAGCGATTGCAACTCGAAGCGCACGCCCGCTTCTTCCACGGTCTCGCGCGCAGCCCCTTGCGCTGTGCTCTCCCCCAACTCCATGAAACCCGCTGGCAAGGTCCACATGCCGTAGCGGGGTTCGATGTTGCGCTTGCATAGCAAAACCTGCTGGCCCCAGATGGGGACCGTGCCGACCACATTGAGTGGGTTCTCGTAG
>JBBRJU010000658.1:0-1845 GCA_038218895.1 Burkholderiales bacterium | reverse complement strand
GCCCTGAAAGACCTGCAGCAGGCCGGCCGCATGGTCGGGATCATCTCGCACGTGGCCGAGTTGAAAGAATGCATCGACGCGCGGCTGGAGTTGAAGGCCACGCAGAACGGCAGCGTGGCGCAGTTTGTGTTGTGACGGCGGGTTGTCGCGGCGGGTTGTTGCGGCGCGTCGTTGCGGCGGGCTGTCGCGCAAGCTGTCTGCCCGCGTGATCAAGGCAACTTGCGCGCGACAGCCATGCGCGCACACAGCCTGTCCTGCGCACACCGCTTGCGCCAGCCGGTGCCGTGTCAGGCGTTATGGCGCATGTCGCCACCCGCTGCCGCAGGCCGCCGCCCGGCCCACCACAGCGCCGCCAGCAAGCCCGCAGCCAGCAGCGCCGCCGCCCCGAACACCGCGCGGTGCCCGCGCATGAAATCGTCCTCGCCCGCCCGCTGCAGCACGTCGGCCCAGATCAGCGCGCCCAGCACCACACCGCCGGTGCGTGTCACCATCGTCAGGCTGCCGGCCACGCCGCGCTGGTGGGCAGGCAGTGCAGCCACCACCTGGTCGGCGTAGGCCACCTGGAACACCCCCACACCCAGGCCCTGCACCGCCAGGCTCAGCACCAGCCATGGCACCGCAGCCGCAGTGGGCTGCGCCGGCCACAGCAGCAGGCCCAGCAGGCCCAGCGCGCCCAGTGCCACGCCCCACAGCGTGGCCGAAGCCAGCCCGCGCGCCCGCACCCAGCGTGCCGCCAGCGCCGAGCCGAGCATCGACCCCGCCGCCCAGCTGCCGAGCATCAGACCGACCGCCCCCGGCTGCCAGCCACCCTGGCGCACCAGGTAGAACGGCATCACCAGCACCAGGGCAAAACTGCAGAACTGCAGCAGCATGCTCGCCACGTTGACCCGGGCGAACCCGGGCAGCCGCCACAGCGCGGCCGACCACCAGGCCACCGAAACCGGTGCGCCCGCAGAGGCAGGCGCCACGCCATCGGGCACCAGCTGCGCCATCGGCGCCACCATCGGCGCCACCATCGGCGTCACCATCGGCGTCACCATCACCACCTGCTGCAGCTTTGCGGCTTGCACCGGCGCGGCCTGCACCTGCGCGGCCCGAACCTGCGCGGCCTGCACCGCCTGCGCAGCCCGCGCCTTCGCCAGCAACGGTAGCCCCAGCAGCGCCAGCGCATACACCGGCAGCCTGAACCAGAACACCCCCGTCCAGCCCATCAGGCCCATGGCCCAGCCGCCCACCAGCGGCGCCAGCAACCCCGCCAGCGCAAACAGCCCGCCATAGGCCGCCAGCACCGCCGTGCGCCGGCTCTCCGCGAAGAGCGACAGCGCCAGCGCCGGCGCGCACGACAACGCAAACGCCACGCCCAGGCCCATCAGCACCCGCCCGGCCAACAGCCAGCCATAAGTGGGTGCCATGGCGCACAGCGCGGTCGACGCGCTGGACAGCAGCAGCCCCACCGCGAACACCCGCAGATGCCCCACCCGGTCGCCCAGCGCGCCCATCCACAGCATCAGCACGCCATAGGTCAACACGTAGCAGACGGCCGCCCAGCGGACCTGCCGCGTGTCGAGCGCAAAGGCGTCTGCGAGCGCCGGAAACGCGATCGACAGCGCAAAGTCCAGCGGCGCCACCGAGGCCCCCAGGGCCACCACGGCCAGGCCGGCGCGGGCCAGGCGGGCGTTGGATGGGCCAGGCTGCTGCATACGCCGCCATCGTCGCACGGGCATGGCCGCGTCGATGCGACCGGGCAGTGCAAGCCTGCAGATCTCTTTCGACCAACCAGGCCCGGATCGACCTACGCGTTGGCCTGGCGGGGCGTTCGACCGCCGCCGATCAACAGCGCGACGG
>JBBRJU010000657.1:0-1852 GCA_038218895.1 Burkholderiales bacterium | reverse complement strand
GTCCGCTGGGCTCGGGTGTGGCGATATGGGCTGGGTTGGCTGCTGCAGGGGTCGCGCTCATAGAATCGGGCTCATGGCTGAAAGATTGAAAACCAGTGTAGCTGGCTCCCCCAACTGGGGCGCTGCTGTGGGCCTTTTGTTGCTGGTGGCCCTGTCCGGTTGTGGGCAAAAGGGCGATCTGGTGCTGCCTGCGTCAGCGGCTGTGTCCAACCCACAGCCGGCTTCTGCGGCTTCGGCGCCATCGGCAGCACAGAAATGAGCTTGCCTGGCGCTCCAAATCTGGCCTACAGGCCAGCAGATTCAACTTCTGGCCCCAGCCTGTGCCTGGATGGGCATGAGCTGCATGAGCTGGCTCAAGAGTTCGGCACGCCACTTTTTGTTTACTCGCAACAAGCCATGCTCAGCGCGCTGGGCGCCTACCAACAAGCGCTGGCTGGCAGGCCGCATTTGGTCTGCTATGCAATGAAGGCCAATCCCAGCCTGGCGGTGCTGCAGACCTTTGCCCAGGCAGGGTGTGGTTTTGACATCGTGTCTGGGGGTGAGTTGGCGCGTGTTTTGGCCGCCGGCGGTGACCCGGCCAAGGTCGTTTTTTCGGGGGTTGGAAAGACCCGTCGAGAAATGCGCCAGGCACTGACAGCCGGGGTGCGCTGCTTCAACGTCGAGAGTCTCGGCGAGCTGGATGTGCTGAACGAGGTGGCGGTGGCGATGGACCGCCGGGCCCCCGTGAGCCTGCGCGTCAACCCCGATGTGGATGCTGGCACGCACCCCTACATCTCCACCGGACTCAAAGCCAACAAGTTTGGGGTGGCACACGACCAGGCAGTGGCTGCCTATCGCCATGCAGCGTCTTTGCCCGGCTTGCAAGTGGTGGGCATCGATTGCCACATCGGCTCGCAGATCACGCAGATCGAGCCCTATCTTGACGCCGCAGACCGCTTGTTTGATCTGGTGGAGGCGGTTGAGGCCACCGGCATTCACGTCCGACACGTGGACTTTGGCGGTGGTTTGGGCATTCACTACGCAGACGAAGAGCCGCCTTCGGCCGCCGAATTGGTCAAGCGCCTGCTGGCCCGTGCCGATGCCCGCGGGCATGGCCAGCGCGAGATCCTGTTCGAGCCGGGCCGCTCGCTGGTCGGCAATGCCGGGGTTTTGTTGACCGAGGTGCTGTACCTCAAGCCCGGCGACTCTGAGCCCGGGGCCAAGAACTTCTGCATCGTCGATGCAGCGATGAACGATCTGATGCGGCCAGCGCTGTACCAGGCCTGGATGGGCATCGAGCCGTGCAGGCCACGGGATGGCGACAAGCTGAGCTGGGATGTGGTCGGGCCCGTGTGTGAGTCAGGTGACTGGCTGGGACGCGACCGCAGCCTGGCATTGGCACCCGGCGATGTGCTGGCCGTGCTATCGGCTGGCGCCTACGGCATGAGCATGGCCAGCAACTACAACACCCGCGCCAGGGCTGCCGAGTTGATGCTGGAGGGGCCGAAGGCGCATTTGATCAGAGAGCGGGAGGCCGTGCAGGCCCTGTTTGCAGCCGATCGGCTGCTGCCGACGGGCTGATCAATCCCGCCCTTCTTCGACCGCGTGGCAGGCGACTTCGACGCCGTGCAGATGCTGCAAGGCTGGCCGCTCTTGTCTGCAGCGCGCTTGCGCCAACGGGCAGCGGGGGTGGAAGGCGCAGCCGCTGGGGGGGTTCAAGGGGTTCGGCACTTCACCCTGAACAGGCGTGCGGGCGCGGCCTGTCATGTGGATGTCCGGCACGGCGTCCAGCAGCATCCGCGTGTAGGGGTGCAAGGGGCGGCTGAAGAGCTGCTGCTTGTCGGCGACCTCGACCAGGCGGCCCAGATACATC
>JBBRJU010000656.1:0-1863 GCA_038218895.1 Burkholderiales bacterium | reverse complement strand
AGCGTGGCGGCCTTGAACACCATCAGGTGCGCGGCTTCCAGTTCCATCCAGTTGCGCGCCAGCGGGTGGGCAATGCCCTGGTTCTGGCCGATCGGGCGGTTGAACACCACCCGCTCCTTGGCGTAGGTGGCAGCGCGTGCCAGGGCGGCCCGGCCCAGGCCGATGGCCTCGGCGCCGATCAGGATGCGCTCGGGGTTCAGCCCGTGCAGGATGTAGGAAAAGCCCTTGCCTTCAGCGCCGATGCGGTCTTCCACTGGAATGCGCAAGTCGTCGATGAACAACTGGTTGCTGTCGACCGCCTTGCGGCCCATCTTGGAGATCTCGTGCACCGCGATCGCCGACCGGTCCAGCGCGGTGTAGAACAGGCTCAGGCCGTCGGTGCCCTTGCATTCGTCCTGTGGCGTGGTGCGGGCCAGCAACAAGATGCGGTTGGCCACCTGCGCGCTGCTGATCCACAGCTTCTGGCCGTTGACGCGGTAATGGTCACCCAGCTTGTCGACAGCGCGCACGGCGCGGGTTTTCAGACCCAGCGTGTTCAGCCCGCTGTCGGGCTCGGTCACGCCGAAGCAGGCCTTGTCCTGCCCGGCGATCAGCGGCGGCAGCCAGCGGGCCTGTTGCTCGTCGCTGCCGAACACCACCGCCGGGTGCAGGCCGAAAATGTTCATGTGCACCGCCGACGCACCCGACAGCCCCGCGCCCGTGGCGGCGATGGTGTGCATCATCAGCGCCGCTTCGGTGATGCCCAGGCCGGCACCACCGTAGGCCGGCGGCATGGCGATGCCCAGCCAGCCGGCCTGCGCCAGCGCCTGGTGAAAATCATGCGGGAAGCCGCCGTCGGTGTCTTTCTGCAGCCAGTAGTCGGCATCGAAGGGTTGGCACAGTCGCTCGATGGCGGCCACGATCTGCTGCTGCTCGTCGCTGAGATTGAAGTCCATCCCGCAAGGGTAGGGTGCTGACGCCGGCAAGCTTGACACGCAAGCGACGGATCGTGCCCGGTGTTTTCACGCATCATCCGCGCCAGTTCCATCCCCGCCCGGAGACCCGATGCAAGCCACGATGATGCAGGTGCCTTTGTCCATCCACCATTTTCTGCAGCGGGCGGGCACGCTGTTCAAGGGCAACACCATGGTCTCGCGCCTGCCCGACAAGAGCCTGCGCACCCACACCTACGGCCAGTGGCACCAACGCACGCTGCAACTGGCCGCCGCGCTGAAGAAGGCCGGGCTGCAGCAGGGCGACCGGGTGGCCACGCTGTGCTGGAACCACCATGCGCATCTGGAGGCCTACTTCGGCATCCCGGCCGCTGGCGGTGTGATGCACACGCTGAACCTGCGCCTGTCGGCCGACGAGATCGCCTGGATCGCCAACGATTGCAAGGACCGCTTCCTGATCGTCGACGACGTGCTGCTGCCGCTGTTCCGCCAGGTGGCGGCGCAGTACAGCTTCGAGAAGGTGCTGGTATTCCCGTTCAGCGGTGCCGCCGTGCCGGCCGACCTGGTCGACTACGAGGCCTTCATCGCCGATGTCGAGGCCGAGGTCGCCGCCAGCGGTTTTGTGCCGGCACCGCACGCCGAAAACGACCCGATTGCCATCTGCTACACCAGCGGCACCACCGGCCGGCCCAAGGGCGTGGCCTATTCACACCGCTCCACCGTGCTGCACACGCTGGTGGGTTGCCTGGGCGACCACTGGGGCCTGCGCGGCAACGACGTGGTGCTGCCGGTGACGCCGATGTTCCATGCCAACAGCTGGGGCATGCCGTACGGCGCGGTGATGATGGGCGCCAAGCTGGTCTTCCCGGGCCCGCACCTGCACCCCGACGACCTGCTCGACCTGATGCAGTTGGAGCCGCCGACCCTGTCG
>JBBRJU010000655.1:0-1872 GCA_038218895.1 Burkholderiales bacterium | reverse complement strand
ACGGTCACCGGTTTCGCTGCGCCCAGGCGGCTGGCCTTTGGGCAGTTGCACGGCCAAAGGGAAATTGCGACAAACGGCGCAATGCCGAGCTCTTGGCACAGCCGATGTCCAGCACCTTGTCGCTGGGCTGAATAGTCATTTCTTCAAAGACACGGACCAAAAAGCGGTCACCCGAAGGCGCAGGGATCGCCACCTCATCATCATCGAGCCCCAGATCGCTGGGGCTCAGGTTGCAACGGGTGAAATCCAGCCCTTGCCAGCGCTCCATCAGGATCTGAAAACGAAGCCAACCCGAATTGATCAAACTCACAGCGCAACACCTCCACAAAAGGTGAGCGGGTCACCGGCGACCTGATTCTGACCAAAGGCCGAACGAACAGTGCCCCCCGATCCAGGGTGCATCGACCCAGACAGCGGTGGGGCAGCCGCCCGATCTGTGGCGGACTAGGTTTCTGGCCCCGCAAGCACGCCATCGGCACGCAGCTGCGCAATCTGCGCATCAAAGTAGCCCAGGCTGCGTAACAGCGCCTGCGTGTGCTCACCCAATGCCGGCGGGCCCCGGCGAACCGGCAGCCGCTGGCCATTCAGGCTCAACGGCAACAGCGGTGCGTGGGTCTGCACTGGCTGCCCGGCACAGCTGGCGTCGGCCGGGATCGTGATGGGCGTCAGGCCACCGCTGGCCAGCAGGTGGGGGTCGTCTAACAGATCCTGCGGCCGCGTGATGGGGGCGTAGGGCAACGATCTGGACTCAAAGGTCTGACTCAGTTCAGCAGCGCTGAAAGCTGCCAGACGCTGGCGCAACAGCGGCAACATCCAGCTGCGTGCAGCCACCCGCTGGTTGTTGCTGGCCAGCCGCGCGTCGGCCTGGAAGTCGTCGAACCCGAAGGCCTGGCACAACGACGCCCATTGGGTGTCGCTGACGGCCGCCAAAAAAATCTGCTCACCATCTTTGACGGTAAAGACGTCGTAAACCCCCCAGGCGCTGATGCGGCTGGGCATCGGGGCGGCCGGCTGGCCAGTGACGGCAAACTGCAGCATGTGTTGGGCCACCAGCAGCACGTTGTTCTCGAACAAGGCGCTCTGCACGTCCTGGCCGCGGCCCGTGCCACCTTGGGCGCGGTCGCGCTGGTGCAACGCGGCCAGCACGCCGATGGCACCAAACATGCCGCCCATGATGTCGTTGACGCTGCTGCCGGCGCGCAGTGGCTGGCCTGCAGGGCCGGTCATGTAGGCCAGGCCACCCATCATCTGCACCACCTCGTCGAGCGCCGTACGGTGCTCGTAGGGGCCAGGCAAGAAGCCCTTGTGCGAAGCAGTGATCAGACGCGGGTTGAGCCGGCGCAGCGCATCACGCCCAAAACCCAGCTTGTCCAGTGTGCCGGTCTTGAAGTTTTCGCTGAAGACATCCGCCGGCGCCAACAGCTTGAAGACGATCTCGCGGCCCCGCGGGTCCTTGACGTCGACCGCCAGGCTTTGCTTGTTGCGGTTGAACATGCCGAAAAAGCCGGCGCCAGAACCCGCCAGTGGCTCGACTTTGATCACTTCGGCACCCAGGTCAGCCAGGATCAAGCCACAACTGGGGCCCATCACCATGTGGGTGAATTCGACGACCCGGATCCCGGCCAGCGGCAACTCGCCTGCGGCCGCCGGCTGCTCCGACGCCTCAGGCATGCCCACCTCCGCCCGGGTGATGCTTCACTTGATCGGCACGGCGAGGCCGGCGGGCAGCGCAACGGCCGTGATGCTGTTCTGCGGCGAGCCCTCGATCACCCGGTCGGAGTAGGTCAGGTACACCAGCGCGCCGCGCTTGACGTCCACCATTCGCACCACCCGCAGCCGCTTGAAGATCAGCGAGATGCGCTCGTTGAACAT
>JBBRJU010000654.1:0-1885 GCA_038218895.1 Burkholderiales bacterium | reverse complement strand
AGCGGGCCTGCAAAACCTGGCAGCTTGTCGGTGAGCCAGCGCGCCAGCGCAGCCAGGTCGAAGGCGTGCTGCTGCGAAATCGCGCCGCTGCCGGTGAATGCGTCCATCGGGGTGCTTTCTTGAAGTCTTCTTGTGGCGTGGCGGGCAAGCAGGCGACTGCGCTTGTCAACGGCTCTTCTGCGGCCGGGCAAGACCCAGCCGGATCGCAAGGCGCGAACGGCCCGCTGGACCGTTGCAATCCTCGCTCAGCCTTCCGCGATGTCGAGCAATTTGTCGCGCGACAGCACCACCAGCCGGGTGGGCTCGACCCGCACGGCGCCTTCGCGCTCGAAGCCCTTGAGTTCCTGATTCACGCGCTGGCGCGAGGCGCCCAGCAGCTGGGCCAGGTCTTCCTGTGCCAGTTGCAGGCCGATGCGGATTTCTTCGCCCTGCTCGATGCCGTAGCTCTTGGCCAGCATGATGATCTGCTTGGCCAGGCGCGCCGACAGCGGCTTGGTGTTCAGGTCTTCGAACTGGTTGAACATCAGCCGCAGGCGGCGGCAATTCAGGCGCAGCAGCGCGTCGTACAACTCGGAGTGCTGGGAAAGCAGTTCCTTGAAATCGGCCTTGCGCACGCATAACAGCGTGGTCTCGCCGTGGGCGTCGGCATCGTGGGTGCGGGGCAGGCCATCGAACAACGAGATGTCGCCGAACCACACGCCTGGCTCGCAATAGGTGAGCGTGACCTGCTTGCCCGACAGCGACACCAGCGACACCCGCACCGCACCGCGGGCCACGCCGCACCATTCTTCGGCTGGTGTGCCGCGCGACGCCAGAGGCCCGCCGTCGCTCAGCCTGCGCACATAAGCCCGGGACAGGATGGCGTGGCGCAGCGGTTGCGATAGCTTGGAGAACCATGCACCAGACTCGATGTTTTGACGCTCTTCGATGGTAAGAACCGGGGTATTCATGGTTTGTCCCAGGTGCGACAACCGCACCAACCTGCCCGGCCTATTGTCCTTCAGCTTGAGCGCTGCAGCAGAGCCGGCTGCTGTCAGGCCGGCAACCCATCGCGCCCGGCTGGGCACCGGGCCCGACCCGGCCCAACCCGGCATGGCTCGCCGCAATTGCTATGCCGGCAAGTGGCGGCTGACCACAGATCCCAATTGGCGCCGCACACGGGCCCGGGGGCGAGAAATCTGGCGGGTTTCTGCAGGGCCGGGCGACAGACCTGCGTGCTAGAGTGATTCTCGACCCCCAAAACCGACGCCCATCGCTTGGCAGCTGCTTCCCTCCGCACAGCGCGACGCCAACCCATCCTCGCCGCCATCGCTGCGGCGGTGGCGGCACTGGTCCTGCTTTGGCCGGAGCCGTCCCGCGCCCAAGCGCCAGCGGCGCCGCAACCGGCGGCAGTCGGCGCCCGCAGCGTGGTGCAGCCGTCCGGCGATGCCATCCGCGCGCTGGACACCCAGGTGCAGGTGATCCTGGCCGAGGCCCGGCGCCAGCAGGAGATGCTGGCCGTGCAGCGTGAGCGCCTGGAACGCGCCGAAGCTGCCAATGCCTGGTTGCCTTGGCTGGCGGCGTGCGTCGTGGGCCTGGCCGGATTGGCAGGGTGGCTGGGCTGGCGCCTGAGGCGCCAGCAACAGGTCGGGCAGCCCGCGAAAGCGCCAATTGCGGCGCCGCCGGCGGTTGACGCGGAGCTGACACCGATCGACATGGCCGCGCTGGTGGCAGCAGCCATGCCTGACAGCGTGCCTGCCAAGCTGGCGCAGCGCCCCTATCCGCCCACGCCTGCCACCGCCCGGCCCACTGCAGCCTTGAGGCCGGCCCCGGCCCAGACTCCGACGCTGGCCCAGACCACTGCCGTGCCGCCCGGCATGACGCCGCTGCGGCGTGACCTCGGCGG
>JBBRJU010000653.1:0-1895 GCA_038218895.1 Burkholderiales bacterium | reverse complement strand
TGTCGCGCTGGTGCGCGGTGGTGCTGACCACCAGCGGCACCAGCAGGCGGGGCACGCCCGCAGCGCACACCTCGCTGACCGTCACGGCGCCGGCGCGGCAGACCACCAGGTCACACAGCGCCAGCTGCTGCGCCATGTCGTCGATGAAGGGCCGCACATCGGCAGCGATGCCGGCGGCGGCATAGGCGGCGCGCACCGCCTCCAGCTGGGCGGCGCCGGTCTGGTGCAGCACCTGCGGGCGGGCAGCGGCCGGCAGCAACGCCAAGGCCGCCGGCACGGTCTGGTTCAGCACCTGGGCGCCCAGGCTGCCGCCCACCACCAGCAGGCGCAGCGGGCCGCTGCGGCCGGCATAACGCACAGCCGGAACGGGCAGCGCCTCGATCTCGGCGCGCACCGGGTTGCCGGTGACCAGGCCACGCTTGATCTGCGACGCCGGCCCGTCGAAGCCGAAGGCCACGCGGTCGGCCACGGGCAGCAGGGCCTTGTTGCTCAGCAGCAGCGCGGCATCGGCATTGACCAGCATCAGCGGCTTGCCCAGCAGGCTGGCCATCAGGCCGCCTGGAAAGCACACATAGCCGCCCATGCCCAGCACCGCACTGGCGCCACGCCGGCGCAAGATGCGCGCTGCGTCCCAGAACGCCTTGAGCAGGCGCAGCCCGCCGGTGGCCGTGTGCAGCAGGCCCTTGCCGCGCAGGCCGCTGAAGGCCAGCACGTCCAGCGGGATCTGCGTGGGCGGCACCAGGGTGTTCTCCATGCCGGTGGCCGTGCCCAGCCAGCTGACGCTCCAGCCACGGCGCTGCACCTCGCGGGCCACCGCAATGCCGGGGATGATGTGGCCGCCGGTGCCCGCCGCCATGATGACGAGGTGCGGCATCACGCGCGGCCTCTGCGCATCAGCTGTCTGTTCTGGTTGCGGCCGGCCGCTGGCGCGGCCTTCACATGGCTGCGCCATGTGCGCCTGCACCGGAGCAGCCAGCCGGCGCTGCGCGCCGCCGCCGCACTGCGCACGGCGCTCATGCGCGGCCTCCGCGCATCAGCTGTCTGTTCTCGATGTCCACCCGCACCACGATGGCCAGTGCCACCAGGTTCATCAGGATGGCCGAGCCGCCGTAGCTCATCAACGGCAACGTCAGGCCCTTCGTGGGCAGGGCGCCCAGGTTCACGCCCATGTTGATCAGTGCCTGCCCGCCGATCCACAGGCCGATGCCCTGCACCATCAGGCCGGCGAACACCCGGTCGAGCACCACTGCCTGGCGGCCGATGACGAAGATGCGCCGGGTCAGCCAGAAAAACGCCACGATCACGCAGGCCACGCCGATGAAGCCCAGCTCTTCGCCGATCACCGCCAGCAGGAAATCGGTGTGGGCCTCGGGCAGGTAGTGCAGCTTTTCCACGCTGCCGCCCAGGCCCTGGCCGGTGAGCTCACCCCTGCCGAAAGCGATCAGCGAATGGCTGAGCTGGTAGCCCTTGCCGGCGGAATACTGCGGGTCGAACGGGTCGGTGAAGGCCAGCGCACGCTGCATGCGCCAGGGGTTGGTGACGATCATCGCCACCATGGCGCCCAGCAGCATGGCCACGCTGACGGCGAACATCCGGCCGTTCACCCCGCCCAGGAACAGGATGCCCAGCGCGACCACGGCAATCACCACGAAGGCGCCCATGTCGGGCTCGGCCAGCAGCAGCACGCCGATCACCGCCAGCGACACCGCCATCGGCCACACCGCCTTGATGAAGCGTTACTTCACCTCCTTCTTGCGCACAATGGAGGTGGGGGCATTCATGGCCATGGCCAGCTTGGCCAGCTCGCTGGGCTGGAAGTTCATCACCCCCAGCGGCAGCCAGCGGCGCGCGCCGTTCACGCCCTTGCCCACCCCGGGGATCAGCACCAGCACCAG
>JBBRJU010000652.1:0-1902 GCA_038218895.1 Burkholderiales bacterium | reverse complement strand
TGCCGCTGATGCCGATGCGGCCGTTGGCCAGCGTCACCCGCCCGCCGGCCAGCGGGCCGGCCAGGGCTTCTTCCAGCGTCTGGCGGCGCTGCTGCTCGGCCTGGCGCTGCTGCACCTCGGCCGCCAGCTGGCTGGCCAGCTCCAGCTGCACGCCGATCACCAGCACCAGGATCAGCACGAAGGCGCCCAGCAAGCCGGCCATCAGGTCGCCGAACACGGCCCACACCGGCGCGGTGCCGTCGGGCCCGCTGCCGTGCCCGGCGTCGGCGTCTTCGACCAGGCTGTCGCTGCGGTCCATCAGGCCGGCACAGCAGCGCCGGCGCTGCGGCCGGCGATTTGCTGCAGGTCGTCGACGATCTGCTTTTGCGACAGCAGGCTCAGATCGATGATCTCGCGCGCCTGGGCCACGTAATAGGCCAGCTGCTCGTCGCTGCGCTGCAGGCTTTTGCCCAGCGCCGCCTCGATGCGCTGCAGCTGCTGGGTCAGCGCCTGGTTGCTGTCTCCGAACTGCGCCACTGCAGCGCCGAAGGCATCGCCCAGGCTGGCCACCTCCAGCGCACCTGCGGCCACCTGGGTGGCAGCGCCGGTCACCTGGCTGGCGGCGTCTGCCAGCTTGCCGGCCTCGGCCTGGGCCTGGGTGCCTATGCGATCACTGGCCTGTTGCAGCAGCAGGGCGGTCTGGGCCACCAGGCTGTCGATGGCCGCGCGCTGATCGGTGGCGGCAAGCCGGGCCGCCTCGAGCAGGCTGTTCAGCGTGGTCAGCGTGTGGCTGCGCTCCTCGATCAGGCCGTTGTCGCGCGCCAGGCTGTCGCTGAGCTGCAGGCGCAGCTGGCCCATGGCCTCGGCGGCGGCGCGTGGTGCCTCGCCGGCGGCGTGCAGCAGGCCGGCCATTTCCTGCAGCGTCTGCTGCGCCTGCTGGGCGGCCTGGGTGTGCAGGCGCTCGGCGGTGGCTTCGAGCGTGTGGCAGATCTGCTGCTGCTGTGCCAGCGCCTGGGCACCGGCCAGTTGCCATTCGGTGCGCAGGCTGGCGGCCATGGCGTGCAGCGGCTGCACCAGTGCGGCCAGACGCTGGGCATCGCGCGCAGCCAGGCCGTCGAGCAATGCCTGCTGGCGGGTGTCGATGCGTGCCAGCAGCGCGGTCTCCTGTGTGTCGGCCGTCTGCACCCAGGCCGCCTGCCGGGTCTGCAGGTCGGCCAGCAGCGCCCGGCTGGCGGCTTGCTGGGCGGCCAGCCCGGCCTGCCAGGTGTCAGCCACCTGGCCCACGGTGGCACCGAAGCGCTGCGCCAGCCCGTCCAGCTGCTGCTGCACGGCGTCGGCCAGGTGGCGGTGCAGGACAGTGGTCTCGCGGGTGATGCCGTCCATCGTGGCCTGCACCAGCGGCGTGATGCTGGCGCTGGCCAGGCGCGCACCTTCTGCCAGGCTGTGCTGCAGCGATTGTGCGACCGATGCCGCCAGCGCGCCATGGCTGGCCTCGGCGTGGCGGTGGAATGCCTGCTGGCCGGCCAGCAGCTGCGTCCCCAGGGCTTGGCCCTGCTCGGCCACCCGGGCCTGGCCCTGTTCGGCCACCTGGGCCATCCGGGCCATGGCCGCCCGCAGCTGGTCGACCAGCGCCGGCAGCCATTGCGCCTGCTGTGCCTGGTGGTGCGCCTGTTGGTGCTGCAAGCCCTGCAGCGCCCGCAGGCTTTGCTCACGCTGGTGCGCCCGGGAGAAGCAGTGCAGCGGGGTGGCAATGCAGTCGTCCAGCTGCTGCGTGGCCTGCAGCCGCGCGCGCCGGCACAGCGCCGACACCAGCCCCAGCATGGCCGAGGCGGCCACGCCGGCCACGCTGGTGCCGAACGCCAGGCCCAGGCCCTGCACCGGCGCGGTGAGCGCGGCGCGGATGGTGGGCAGGTCGGTGCTGGT
>JBBRJU010000651.1:0-1905 GCA_038218895.1 Burkholderiales bacterium | reverse complement strand
CCTCGGGCGCTGGCACCGGGACAGGGGGTTGTGGGCAGGCCGGTCGCGGCGCAAGATATTCAGACACCCGCCATTGGAGCAGCGTATGCCGTTCTTCAATCACCGCACCACCGCCATCGCCGCAGCCACTGTCTGCGCGTTGTCAGCCGGTCTCGCACAGGCCGAAAGCTATACGCTGGCGCTGGAGGGCGACGCTTCGAACCTCACGTTCGAGACCTTCGTGTCCGGTGCAAACCAGGTCAGCCTTGGCCGTCTGGCACTTGACGGCTTCCCCGCGCCGATCATCCTGGCGCAGGGTGACGAGTTGTCGGCCACGGTCACCATCCTGAACGGTCCCGTGGTGGTCCCGGCGTCACCGGGGCAGGTCTTCGGCTTCGAGGTGCGCGGGCCGGAACTGCCGCAGTTCGACGCTTTGCCCGGCGCCAACTCGGTCTGGGGGGTCACCGTCAGTTTCTACCTGGGGGCCGATCTGGTGGATTCCGAGACCAGCGGTTGCAGCAACTGCGCTTTCGCTGCGGTCTTCCGCGCGCCCGGGGCCAGTTTCGCGTTCGACCGGATCGAGGTCTCGGGAACGTTCGAGAACCTGACCAGCCCCTACACCATCAGCAGCGCCGACTTCAGCTATCAGCTCTCCCAGCCGGTGCCCGAGCCGGCCACCTGGGCGCTGTGGCTGGCCGGCCTGGGCCTGGCGGGTGCTGTTGCCAGGCGCCGGGCCGCCGCGCCCGGGGCCTGACACCGCGTTCCCGCTTGCGGGTGGGGCGGTGATACTCGGGCGCCGCCAGCGGCCGCCCTGATGCCCACGACAACGCCCACCCCGTCTTCCGCCATCCCGCGCCATGCCCTGGTGCTGCTGGCCATCATCACGCTGGTGTGGGGCACCAACTGGTCGCTGTTTCCAGTGGTGGTGCGCGAGGTGTCGGTGTGGACATTCCGCGCGGTGGGTGTGCTCATCGCGGGCCTCACCCTGCTGGGCGTGGCGCGGGCGCGCGGGCTGTCGCTGGTGATTCCACGCCGGCATTGGTTGACAGTGGGCACGGCCACCGCCTGCAACCTGCAGCTGTGGAACAATGCCAGCACCTATGCGGCGGTGATGATCCCGTCGGGCCAGGCGGCGGTGCTGGGCTTCACGATGCCGCTGTGGGCCGCGCCGATCAGCTGGGCGGTGCTGGGTGAACGGCTCGGCCGGCGCCTGCTGCTGGCGCTGGCGCTGGGCGCGGCTGCCGTCGCCCTGCTGGCCTGGCGCAGCCTGGGCGCCTATGCGCAGGCACCGCTGGGCGTGGCGCTGGGCCTGCTCGCGGGTATCGGCTGGGCGGTGGGCACGCTGATCCTGAAGCGCGGCAATGTGGGGGTGCACCCGCTGGTGCTGTCGGGCTGGCAATTGCTGGTCACTGCCGTGCCCACGGCGGTGGGCGCGGTGCTGCTGGCGCCGCCCGGGCCCTGGGTGCTGCCGTCGGCTGGAACGATGGCGCTCATCCTCTACATCGCGCTGGTGCCCATGGCCATCGGCAACGCCGCCTGGTTCGCGGTGGTGGGGCTGCTGCCGGCCAGCGTGGCCGGGCTGTCGGCCATCCTGGTGCCGGTGGTGGCGATGGTGGTGGGCGCGCTGGTGCACGGCGAGCCGCTGGGCCTGGCGCAATGGGCGGCCATGCTGTGCTGCGCGGCCGCGCTGCGGCTGGCGCTGGCGCCGCAGCCGCCCGCCCGGGCCTAGCATAAAACCGGGCAACCCGGCGCCCGGCAGCAGTCATCCGGCTCTGTTAGGGTGGCATCCGAATTCAAAAAGAGGAGACGGCCAGTGACAGCATTGCACGACCGCTTGCGTGCCCTGCCGCTGGCACGGCTGGCGGGCATCCGCCGTGGCATCGAGAAAGAAAGCCTGCGCGCGCTGCCTGGCGGTGGCCTGGCGCT
>JBBRJU010000650.1:0-1907 GCA_038218895.1 Burkholderiales bacterium | reverse complement strand
CGTGGCGCTGCCGCTGCCTGCGCTGGCCCTGCCCACGCCGGAAGCGCCACCCGCGCCACCCGCGCCCCGTGACCCGGCGCCGCGTGCACTGGCGCCCGCCATCGCGGCGCCTGCGGTGTCGGCGTGGCAGGCACCACAACTGTCGCCGATGCTGCAGCTGCAGCCGATGCCGCAGCTTTCGCAGTTGCCGGTCACTGCAGCGGCGCCGGCACGTGTCCCGGTGCCGCTGCCGCCTTTGCCCACAGCGATCGCAGCGCCGGCGCCACCCGGGGCGGCGTTGCCATCGCCGCAGGCGCTGCCCCTGCCCGCGTTGGCCGTTGCCCCTGCACCTGCGCTGGCCAGCCCGACCCGGCCGGACAGTCCACAGGCCACACCGGTGGCCACACCGCAGGCGACTTCTGCTGCACCCGCTGCAGCCGCACCCATTGCAGCTGCACCCACCACTGCCGTTGCGCCAACGCCGGTACCCGCACTGGCGGCATCGTCCACAGTCGATAGCTCGACTGTGTTCGCCCCGGTAGCCACCGCTGCAGCCACCCCTGCAGCCACCCCTGCAGCTACATCTGCAGCACCGGCGGCGCCGCTGGCCGCTGCCCCGGCCCGCACCAGCGCGCCAGGGGGCGTGGCCAGCCGTCTGCTGCCAGGCGCGGTGGATCTGATGGGCCGCACGGTCGGTGCCCCCGATGCCGGCGCCCGTGTCGGCCATGATGTGGCCACGGCGCCGTCGGTGCCGGCCAGTGCGCCGCAGTTGGATTTGCGCCTGGTGCGCCCGCCGGGCGGGCCGGTGGCGGCGCGGGGCGCGCGTGGCCTGCTGCCGGTGCTGCCGCATCCGCCCGAGCAGCCGTCGAAGCTGGCGCGCGACATCCAGAAGGCCGGCCAGCCCGATTGCCGCCAAGCCTACAGTGGCATGGGCCTGCTGGCGGTGGCGCCACTGGTGGGGGACGCTGTGCGCGACAAGGGCTGCCGTTGGTGAAATTGCTGAGGTCGCTGAGATTGGTGGGATTGGTGGGATTGGTGGGATTGGTGGGATTTACGCCGGCACTGCGCGGGTTTGCCCGCACTGTCAGCGCCCGCCGCATCGGCCACACTGGCTGAATTGGTCAGACCAATTGACCAATAGTGAGCGATGCCGCTGCAACCCCTGGTCCCCCGCCGCCTGTACCGCCAGATCGCCAACCAATTGCGAGGGCTGATCCGTGCCGGTGAATACCCGGTGGGCAGCCGCCTGCCGCCCGAGCGTGACCTGGCCTTGCAGCTGGGCGTGTCACGCCCGTCGGTGCGCGAGGCGCTGATTGCGCTGGAAGTCGAGGGCCTGGTGGCCGTGCGCATGGGTTCGGGCGTGCTCGTCACCGCCCGCGAGCCGGCGGCCAGCGCCACGCCGGTGGATGCGCCGTTCGGCCCGTTCGAGATCATCCGCGCCCGCCAGGTGATCGAATGTGAATTGGCGGCGATGGCCGCGCTGGCCATGGACGCCGCCGCGCTGGCCGGCCTGCAGCAGGCACTGGCCCTGATGCGCGCTGACGTGGCCCGGGGTTGCGCGCCGGTGCAGGCCGACCGCCTGTTTCACTTGCGCATTGCCGAGGCCGCCGACAACGGCCCGCTGCTGCGCACCGTGACCGAGTTGTACGACGCGCGCAACACGCCGCTGTTCGCGCAATTGGGCCAGCATTTCGAGACCCTGCCCACCTGGCGCGAGGCGCTGGACGAGCACAAGGCGGTGGTCGACGCCATCGCCAGGCACGACGCCACCGCTGCGCGCGCCGCCATGCACGCCCACTTGCAGCAGTCGCACGACCGACTGGCGGGCCTGTGGCCGCCAGTCGCCAGCCCGTCCGCCAGCCCGTCCGCCGACCTGTCCGCCAACCCGGTGACCCGTGCGGCCAACAACCCAGCCACCGCCGCCTGAC
>JBBRJU010000649.1:0-1913 GCA_038218895.1 Burkholderiales bacterium | reverse complement strand
AGCGGCCAGGGCTGGCAGTTGGTGCGTGCCAGCCCGGCTGCCTGCCAGCTGCTGGGCCTGCCACCACCCGACAGTGGCGCCGCCTCCCCCGCTCTGCCCTGGGCGCAGGCCCTGGCCGGTTTGCCCGACGGCCTGCGCCAGCAGGTGCTGGCCATGCGACCGGGGGCTGCGGCCGAGGCCTGCGGCTGGCGGGCGCAGTTGCACCGGTTGGGCGCGCCGGCCGACATGGCCGAAACGGACAAAATCGCGGCCCTGGCCGTCCTGGCCGAAACGGCAGAAACGGCCGACATGGCCGACATGGCCGACACGGACAAAACTGCCGCCCTGGCCGACGGTGGCTGCCACGGCCTGCTGCTGCTGGTGCTGGCGCGGGCTGAATCCACCGTCGACGCTGCCACCCTGGCGCTGGCCGCTGAACACGCCGCCTTCAGCTACACCATCTCGCACGACCTGCGCGCGCCGATCCGGGTGGTGGAAGGCTTCGGCCGCATCCTGAAAGAAGACTACGGTGCCGCGCTCGACCGCGTCGGCCGCGACCACATCGACCGGGTGCTGGCCGCCGCCGCGCGCATGAACCACATGATCGACGCGCTGCTGTCGCTGTCGCGCTTGTCGAGCCAGCCGCTGGCGCGCCAGCCGGTCAACCTGTCGCAGCTGGCCGGCTATGTGGTCGATGAACTGCGCCGCAGTGCGCCCGAGCGCCAGGTCAGCGTGCACATCGCGCCGGGCATGGTGGCCCAGGGTGACCCCACGCAGCTGCGCATGGCGCTGGAAAACCTGCTGGGCAATGCCTGGAAGTACAGCGCCAAGGTGGCGCAGGCGGTGGTGCGCTTCGAGCCCGAGCTGCAGGACGGCCGTCCCGGCTTCGTTGTCGTCGACAACGGTGCCGGCTTCGACCTGCGCTTTGCCGACCGGCTGTTCGGCGTGTTCCAGCGCCTGCACAGCAGCAGCGATTTCCAGGGCACCGGCGTGGGCCTGGCATCGGTGCGGCGCATCGTGCGCCGCCATGGCGGCGAGATCTGGGCCGACAGCGCCGTCGGCCAGGGGGCGCGGTTTCACTTCCGCCTCAAGGATTGACGCCGCGCTGCAGTGCGCCTGGTGTTCCGCCGACCACGCGGCGTTGCAACCGGCTCAAGACGGCCGGATCAGCCTTGCCCGCGAGACAGCAGTTCCACGGCGTCCACCAGGCGCCCGGCCTGGTCGGCCAGGCTGCGCCGCTCGTCGGCGGCCAGCTTGCGCAGCCGGTCGAACGCGGTGCCGCGCTGCAGTGAGTAGCGGTGCATCAGCACGCCCACCGCCAGTGGCACCAGGTCGAGGCTTGCGCTGCCGTCCGGCGCCGCAGCCAGGGCCGCAGGTGCGGCCGCAAGCGCTGCAGCGCGGGCCGGCAGCTGGGCCAGCGCGGCAGCCACGGTGGGCAGGATCTGGCCGATGTCCAGCGGCTTGACGAGGTAGGCCACCGCACCCAGGGCCTTGACCTTCTGCACCGTCTCGTCGTCGGCAAAGGCCGACAAGAACATGAACGGCACATGCAGGTGGTCACGCAAGTAGGCGGCCACATCGAAGCCGCTCATGCCCTCCATGCGGATGTCGAGCAGCGCCAGGTCGGGTTTGTGCTGGCGCGCCAGCAAGATGGCGTCGTCGCCGTTGTCGGCGTCGATCACCTCGTAACTGGCCTGGGCCAGCCCGAAGGTCACGGTGGCCAGCACCAGCCGGTCGTCGTCGACCACCAGGATCTTGCCTTGCTCGGCCATCGGGCTGCCTGTTGTCAAAGTGGCCTGCATTGTGCCGCTACAGCGGCTCCAACACGCTGATGCTGGGCGGCACCAGCACCACCTTGGCCTCCACCTGCATGCCCAGCTGGCTGAGGGTGAGGGTGGCGCTGCGGCGCGGCAGCAGCGCCCGCACCAGGCCCA
>JBBRJU010000648.1:0-1914 GCA_038218895.1 Burkholderiales bacterium | reverse complement strand
AGCAGTTCCGTCGCAGCACGGTCAAGCCCTGCGCCCATGCGGGGGCAAAATTGTGGCTGCCGCAGTGTTGCGGCGCCTCTGCCGCCGCCCATGACTCCATTGCCCCGCCTTGCCGGCACTGCCGCCCTGCTGCTCACGCTGGCCACAGGCCCGCAGGCCGCCACGGCGGATGCGCTGTCGGGCCCAGGCCCGGCGTGGCAGCCGGTCAGCACGCCCAAGGCTGTCGCGGCCGCCTGCCAGCGCAACCTGGCCCAGGCCAATGCCGGCCTGAAAGTCCTGCGGCGCCACCCTGCCGACGACCAGTGGCTGCGCGCGCAAGACAGGTTTGTCGCCCGGATGGAAGACTGGGCCTACCGGCTGACCTTCCTGGCCAATGTGCACCCCGACAAGGCGGTGCGCGCCGCCGCCGAGACCTGCGAGCTGCGCTGGAACGGCTTCTTCTCCAGCGTCGGACAGGACCCGGCCCTGTACCGCGCTGCCCGCCAGGTGCAGCCGGCCGACGAGACCGACCGCCAGCTGTTGGACACCCTGTTGCGGGACTTCGAGGATGCCGGCGCCAGCTTGCCCGCAGCGCAGCGGGCCCGCGCCAAGCAGCTCAACGACCGCATTGCCGAACTCGGCCAGCAATTCGAGCGCAACATCCGCGACGCCAACTTGCGCATTCCTTTCACCGCCGCCGAGTTGCAAGGTGTGCCCGATGCCGTGTGGAAGGATGCCAAACGCGACGCCGACGGCCGCCTGCTGCTGGGCGTGGACTACCCCACCTACGGCCCGGTGCTGCAGCTGGCCGAATCGGCGGCCACGCGTGAGCGCATGTGGCGCGCCAAGACCGACGAGGGCGGTACACAGAACCTGGCGCTGCTGGCCGAGATCACCCGGCTGCGCAAGGAGTACGCCCAACTCTTCGGCGCGGCCAGCTGGGCCGAGTTCGTCATCCGCCGACGCATGGCCGGGTCGCCCGCCAGGGCCGAGGACTTCCTGGCCGACGTGAAGACGGCGGTGCAGGCCCGCGAAGTCAAGGAGCTGGACGAACTGCGCCAGGCCAAGGCCGAGCAGCTGGGCCAGCCGCCGGCCTCGGTGGCGCTGAACCGCTGGGATGTGGCGTTCTACACCGAGCGGGTGCGCCAGGCCCGCTATGCCGTCGACCAGGAGGCGTTCCGCCCCTACTTTCCGCCGCAGCAGAGCCTGCAGTTTGCGCTGCGTCTGATCGAGCGACTGATGGGTGTGCGCTACCAGCGGCTGGCCGGTGCCACCGCCTGGCACCCCGAGGTGCAGACCTATGTCGTCAGCGACACCGCGACAGGCGCGCCGCTGGGCACGCTGTGGGTGGACCTGTACCCGCGCGAGGGCAAGTACAACCATGCGGCGGTGTGGCCGCTGCGCTCGGTGTCCACCGATCTGCAGCGCCAGCCGCAGGCCGCGCTGGTGGTCAACTTCGACCGCAAGGGCCTCACGCTCGACGAGATGGAAACCCTGCTGCATGAGCTGGGCCATGCGGTGCACAACAACCTCAGCACCACCCGCCATGCGCAGCAGGCCGGCACCAGCGTGCTGCGTGACTTCGTCGAGGCGCCATCCCAGATGCTGGAAGACTGGGTCTATGACCGGCAGGTGCTGCAGCTGATGGCCGAGGTCTGCCCCACCTGCAAGCCGATGCCCGATGCGCTGATCGACCAGGCTGTGGCCGCACGCCGCTTCGGCCAGGGGGTAGAGCAGTCGCGCCAGCATCTGTATGCCAGTTATGACCTGGCGCTGTACGGCCCCACGCCGCACGACCCGCTGGCGCTGTGGGCGCAGATGGAGGGGGCCACACCGCTGGGCCATGTGGCCGGCACGATGTTCCCGGCCCGGTTTGCCCACATCGCCGGCGGCTACAGCGCCGGCTATTACGGCTACCTGTGGAGCAAGGTGGTG
>JBBRJU010000647.1:0-1918 GCA_038218895.1 Burkholderiales bacterium | reverse complement strand
CGATGAAAAAAGGGGTGCAGACCAGTCAGTCATGCACCCCTGGCAGCGGGCCGCCCGCACTGCCTGCCACCCCATGCCGGGCAGCGGCAGCCTCGATCAGGCCGTCATCAGCTCATCGAACGGCACGGCCTTGTCGTTGATCTTGACCAGGCCGAAGACATGGCCGGTGACGTTGTTCTCGATGACCACGGCTTCCACTTCGGCCATGCGCTGGCGGTCCGACAGATACCAGCGCATCACGTCGGCCGGCTTTTCGTAGCTCTGGCTCATTTCCTCGATGTGCGCTTGCAACTGCTCGGGCTTGGCCTGCAGCTTGTTGGCGCGCACCAGTTCGGCGACCACCAGGCCCAGGCGCACGCGGCGCTCGGCCTGGGGCTGGAACAGTTCGGCGGGGATCGGCGCCTTGTCGGCGTCCTTGACGCCACGCTGCTTCAGGTCGTCACGGGCGCTGGCCACCAGGCGCTCCAGCTCGTTGTCGACCAGGGCCTTGGGCACGTCGAGCGCGGCCACCTGGATCAGGGCGTCCATTGCTGCAGCCTTGTTGCGGCCCAGCACGCGGAACTTGACCTCGCGCTCCAGGTTCTTCTTCACGTCGGCGCGCAGGCCGTCTGCGGTGCCGTCGGCAATGCCCAGGCTCTGGATGAAGGGCTCGGTCAGCTCGGGCAGGTTCTGGGCTTCGATCTTCTTCACCGTCACCAGGAAATCGGCCTCCTTGCCGGCAACGTCCTTGCCGTGGTAATCCTCGGGGAACTGCAGCGGGAAAGTCTTGTTGTCGCCGACCTTCATGCCGCGCACGGCCTTGTCGAACTGTTCGAGCATCTGGCCTTCGCCGATGATGAACTGGAAGGCATCGGCCTTGCCGCCCGAAAAAGTTTCACCGTCGATCTTGCCTTCGAAGTCGATGGTGACGCGGTCGGTCTCGGCGGCGCCTTCGGCGGCCGGGCGCTGGGCGAAGGTGCGGCGCTGCTTGCGCAGGATGTCGACGGTGCGGTCGATCGCGGCTTCGGTCACCTCGCTGCTGATGCGATCAACTTCCACGGCCGACAGGTCGCCCAGCGCCACCTCGGGATAAACCTCGAAGGTGGCGTCGAAGGCCAGCTGGCCCTCCGGGGCGCCGTTCTTGGGCGTGACGCGCGGTATGCCGGCCACACGCAGCTGGGCCTCATTGGCGACGCTGGCGAAGGCCTGGCCGATCTTGTCGTTCATGACCTCGCTCTGCACCGAGTAGCCGTAGCGCTGGGCCACCACCGACATCGGCACCTTGCCGGGGCGGAAGCCGTCGGCCTTGACGGTGCGGGACAGCTTCTTCAGCCGGGTCTCGATCTCGGCGTTGAGGTCGTTGGCCGGGATCATCAGGGTGATGCGGCGCTCGAGCTTTTCAAGGGTTTCGACAGTGACAGCCATGGGGGGACTCGCTGGAAAGGTTGGGGCTGGTGCGCGGGGCCGGACTCGAACCGGCACGCCCGTGAAGGCGTCAGGACCTAAACCTGGTGCGTCTACCGATTTCGCCACCCGCGCGGGAATTCTTGAAGGGCAGCAGCCGCGCACGGCCTTGTACACGGCTGCCGGACACGCCGGAAAACCGGTCATTCTAGCCCGCTGCCACCACCGGATCTGCGGGGTCGGGGCGGCGCACACGGAACCAGGCCGCATACATCGCCGGCAGGGCCAGCAAGGTGAGCACGGTGGCGACGATCAGCCCGCCCATGATGGCGACTGCCATCGGGCCCCAGAACACGCTGCGGGTCAGCGGGATCATCGCCAGCACCGCAGCTGCGGCCGTCAGCACGATCGGCCGGAAGCGGCGCACGGCGG
Source organism: Burkholderiales bacterium (assembly GCA_038218895.1). Lineage (GTDB taxonomy): Bacteria > Pseudomonadota > Gammaproteobacteria > Burkholderiales > Burkholderiaceae_C > Pseudaquabacterium. The sequence goes on along the minus strand of JBBRJU010000647.1, from coordinate 103 downwards.
CCTCGGCGATGGCGTCCCAGGCCGGCAGGCCGCGGGCGCGGTCCTGCTCGATCTGGTCGATCAGGATCACCGAGTTGCGCATGATCATGCCCATCAGCGCGAT
>JBBRJU010000646.1:0-1921 GCA_038218895.1 Burkholderiales bacterium | reverse complement strand
GAAAAACGCCTTTCGCCACAAGCTGCGCACCGGCCTGACGGTGCTGGGCCTGGTGGTGGCGATCTGCGCTTTCGGCCTGCTGCGCACCATCGTCGACGCCTGGTATGCCGGCGTGGAAGGCAGCAGCAGCACCCGGCTGGTGGTGCGCAGCAACATCTCGCTGACCTTCCCGCTGCCGCTGAACTATGCCCAGCGGCTGCGCGCGGTGGAGGGGGTGCGCCAGGTCAGCTGGTCGAACTGGTTCGGCGGGGTCTACATCACCGAGCGCAACTTCTTTCCCCAGTTTGCGGTGGACCCGGCCACCTACCTGCCGCTTTACCCCGAGTACAAGATCCCCGATGCCGAACGACAGGCCTTTCTGCGCGACCGCCAGGGCGTGCTGGTGGGCCGCAAGCTGGCAGACAAGTTCGGCTGGAAGGTGGGCGACCAGATCCCGCTGCGCGGCACCATCTACCCCGGCACCTGGACCTTCACCCTGCGCGGCATCTGGGACGGCGCCGACGCCAAGACCGACGAGAGCCAGCTGCTGATGCACTGGGGCTACATCAACGAGAGCATCCGCCAGCGCTTCAAGGGCCGCAGCGACAGCGTGGGCGTCTACCTCGTCGGCATCGACGAGCCGGCCAACGCCGCCCTGGTGGGCCAGCGCATCGATGCGATGTTCAGCAACTCTCTGGCCGAGACCCTGACCGAGACCGAGGCCGCGTTCCAGCTCAGCTTCGTGTCGATGAGCGAGGCCATCCTGGTGGCGGTGCAGGCGGTGAGCCTGATCATCGTGGTGATCATCATGGCGGTGATGGCCAACACCATGACGATGACCGCCCGCGAGCGGCTGGCCGAATACGCCACGCTGAAGGCGCTGGGCTTTCCGCCCGGGTTCGTGGTGCGGCTGCTGCTGGGTGAAAGCCTGCTGATCGCGGCCATCGGCGGCGTGGCCGGGTTGCTGCTGACCTGGCCGCTGGCAGCGGCCTTCCGCAGCGCGGCGGGCACGCTGTTCCCGATCTTCCAGGTGTCGAACCTGACGATGGCGCTGCAGCTGGCCGCCGCGCTGGTGGTGGGCCTGGTCGCCGCCGCCTGGCCGGCCTGGCGCATGGGCCGCATCGACATCGTCGACGGCCTGCGCCACGTGGGGTGACGGCACGGTGCGCGCCGTTCCCTTCAGCTACATCGCCCGCAACCTGTGGGTGCGGCGTGTCACCACCGTGCTCACCGCCGGCGGCATGGCGCTGGTGGTCTATGTGTTTGCCACCGTGCTGATGATGAGCGAGGGCATCCGCAGCACCCTGGTGGCCACCGGCCAGCCCGACAACGTGATGGTGCTGCGCCAGGGCGCCGGCGCCGAGATCAACAGTGCGATCGAGCGTGGCCAGGCCGCCATCCTGTCCACCCTGCCCGGCATTGCCACCGACGCCCTGGGTCGGCCGATGCTCAGCGCCGAGCCGGTGGTGCTGATCAACCTGCCCAAGCGCAGCAATGGCAAGCCCAGCAATGTGACGGTGCGTGGCACTTCCGAGATCGGCCTGCAGCTGCGCCGCGGCGTGCGCATCGTCGAAGGCCGCATGTTCCGCCCCGGCACCAGCGAGATCGTGGTGGGCCGCAGCACGGCCGCTGGTTTTGCCGGCATCGACATCGGTGCCAACCTGCGCTTTGCCGGGCGCGACTGGCAAATCGTCGGCCGCTATGACTCTGGCCGCAGCGGCTTTGATTCCGAGATCTGGGGCGATGCGGAGCAGATGGCCCAGGCCTTTCGCCGCCCGGTGTTCTCGATCGTGGTCTTCCGCCTGGCCGACAGCAGCCTGTTCGACAGCGTGAAAGAGCGCATCAGCGCCGACCCGCGGCTGGCACTGGACGCCAAGCCCGAGATCCGCTTCTATGCCGAGCAGAGCGAGGCGCTGGCCACCTTCATCAACATCCTGGGGCT
>JBBRJU010000645.1:0-1923 GCA_038218895.1 Burkholderiales bacterium | reverse complement strand
TTCACCTCAGCGCTGACCGAAGAGGGCTACGCGCCGGCTTGAACCACCGGCCGCGTGCGTCCGGCCGACTGTCCGGCCGTGGGTCATGCCATGCGTCAGGCCATGCGTGATGCCACGCGTCACACGCGTCATGCCGTGGCGCGCCGGCGCACTGCCTCGATGTAGGCCTGGCCATCGGGCGGCAAACCGCTGCGCTGGCTGGCCCAGATCATCTCGCCCAGGCATTCCATCACCTCATGGTGGGCGGCATGCAGGCTGTTGCGCCGCGCGGCCAGCAAGCCCATGGCCTGGCGGATGCCGGTGGGCTGGTCGATGCTGCACTGCTCGGCAATGCTCAGGTGCATGGCCAGGTGCAGGAAGGGGTTGGTGCGGCCGGCTTCCACGCTGTAGCTGGCCGCTACTGCGGCGTCCACGTCGGCCAGGTCGGCGTGGTACTCAGTGTGCTCGGTCACCCAGTCGGCGGCCATGGCCTCCATCGGTGTGAGCGGCAGGCCCACGCGCTGCTTGCGCCAGGTCTCGCAGAAGAATCGGCGCACATCGTGCTGGGAAGGCTGGAACATTCCACAATTGTCCGCCCAACCTGACGCTTGCCACCGACTGCACCCCATGACCCTGACCACCGCACAACTCTTCACCGAGGCCCGCACCCAGAACGGCTATCTGCCCACCCCGGTGGGCGACGACACGCTGCGCGAACTGTATGACTTGCTGAAGTTCGGCCCGACCGCAGCCAACAGCTGCCCGGCGCGGTTCCAGTTCGTGCGCTCGGCCGAGGCCAAGGCCCGCCTGCTGGCCTGTGCCTCGGCTGGCAACCAGGCCAAGATCACGCAGGCGCCGGTGACGGTGATCGTCGGCATGGACCTGGAGTTCCACGACAAGCTGCCGCAGCTGTTTCCCCATGTGGACGCGCGCGCCTGGTTCGCCGGCAAGCCGGCAGCGATCCAGGAATCAGCCTTCCGCAACAGCAGCCTGCAGGGCGGCTACCTGATCCTGGCGGCGCGCGCGCTGGGGCTGGATTGCGGGCCGATGAGCGGCTTCGATGCCGCCAAGCTGGACGCTGCATTCTGGGCTGGCACGGCGGTCAAGACCAACTTCATCTGCAGCCTGGGCCAGGGTGACCCGGCCAAGGTGTTTGCGCGCAGCCCGCGCCTGGCCTTCGACGAGGCTTGCCAACTGGTCTAGCCGGGCAATCAGTCGGGCTCGCCGTCGGTCCGCAGCGGCGACTCGCCTTGCCAGCCCTGGCGGTTGCGGAGCGCGGCCTGGTCGCTACGCTCCTGCGCCCACAGCGTCTCCAGCTGCTGGCGGCCCTGCTTGGCCAGTGCAATCAGCTTCTGCTCGTCGCCCAGGTGCGGCGTCATCTGCTCGATCAGGGCGATGGTGTGGGCGCGAAAGCGCAGCGCCTGGTTGCGCGCGTCGTGCGCCTGCCAGCCCATCAGCTGCAGCACCTGGCGCCCGCTCATCAGTGATGCATCCAGCACCTCGCGCTCGATCAGCGTGACGCCCAGCTTGCGCAGCTGCAAATAGTGGCTGACATTGCGGGCCCGCGCCACGATCTGCAGCTGCGGAAAGTGTTCACGCGCCAGGGCGGCCACTTGCAGGCTCTGTGCCACGTCGTCGATGGCCAGCACCAGCACCCGGGCCTGGGCCGCGCCGGCGGTGCGCAGCAGGTCGAGCCGGGTGGCGTCGCCGTAGAACACCGGCCAGCCGAAGCGGCGCACCGTGTCGACCTGCTCGGCGTCGTGGTCGAGCACGGTGGCGCGCAGGCCGCTGGCGTTGAGCAGGCGCCCTACGCCCTGGCCGTAGCGTCCGAAGCCGGCAATGATCACCGGCGCGGCCTGCGGTTCGCTGATCTCGGCGGGTCGCGGCGTGGCGCCGGGATCGGTCCGCCGGGCCAGCCGTGGCACCCACCAGCGGTCGGCGGCC
>JBBRJU010000644.1:0-1925 GCA_038218895.1 Burkholderiales bacterium | reverse complement strand
CCATTCGCAGATCGCATTCATCGGCGGCGGCCACATGGCCAGCGCCTTGATCGGCGGGCTGTTGCGGGCCGGCCGGTCGCCACAGTCCGTTCAGGTGGTCGAACCCTTCGAGGCGCAGCGTGCCCGGCTGGCGCAGGAATTCGGCGTCACACCGCAGGCGGCGGCCGACGAACGCCAGGCCGCCGCCGCCACGGTGGTGTGGGCCGTCAAGCCCCAACTCTTTGCGCAAGCCGCGGCACCCTGCGCGCCGTTCGTGGCGCAGGCCTTGCAGCTCAGCGTCATGGCCGGCATCCGCAGTGGCGCCATCGCCTCGGCCAGCGGCAGCGCACGGGTGGTGCGTGCCATGCCCAACACGCCCGCGCTCATCGGCCGCGGTATCGCCGGGCTGTACGCGCGGCCCGGGGTGAGCGAAGAGCAGCGGGCCGAGGTCGAGGCGCTGCTGGCACCCACCGGCGCGCTGCTGTGGCTGGCGCGCGAGGAAGACCTCGACGCCGTGACGGCCCTGTCCGGTTCGGGCCCGGCCTATGTGTTCTATGTGCTCGAAGCCATGATGCAGGCCGCCGTCGAGATGGGCCTGTCTGCCGACCAGGGCCGCACGTTGGCGCTGGCGACTTTCGATGGCGCGACCGAGCTGGCACGCCGATCACCGGAGACACCGCAGACGCTGCGCGCGCAGGTGACGTCCAAGGGCGGCACCACGCACGCCGCGATCAGCGCGCTCGAAGCCGACGGTGTCAAGGCGGCCTTCTTGAAGGCGCTGCAGGCGGCGGGCCAGCGCGCCCGCGAGCTCGGCGACGAATTCGGCGGCTGAGCCGGCCGGTCGTGGCGGCCAGCTGCCGCTAGGCCGCTATCTCAGCGCCAGGTCCAGCGCCACGCCGCAAAATACGGCGAACCCCACCCAGTGGTTGAGCCTGAAGGCCTTGAAGCAGCCTTCGCGCGAACGCGAGCGGATCAGCGTGAAGTGCCACGCCACCTGCGCCGCTGCCACGGCGATGCCGGTCTGGAACACGCCGCCCAAACCCAGGCTGCGGCCCAGCCATGCCCATGACGCCAGAAACACGGCGTAGAACAACATCACCGCCGCCACGTCGAAGCGGCCCAGCGTGATGGCCGAGGTCTTCATGCCCAACTGCAGGTCGTCGTCACGGTCGACCATGGCGTACTGGGTGTCGTAAGCCAGGACCCAGAACAGGTTGCCCAGCAGCAGCCCCCAGGCGTGCGGCGGCACGGCAGCGTTGACGGCGGCCAGGCTCCACCCGGCGCCGCCCAGCGCGGCGGCGAAGGCCATGGGTATGCCGAAGCTGAAGGCCACCCCCAGCACCGCCTGCGGCATGGCGAACATCCGCTTGGCATAGGGGTAAAGCAGGGTCACGGCCAGCGCCGCGAAGGACAGCAGGATGGTGGGCGGGTTGGTCGTGAGCACCAGCCCAAAGGCCGCCAGCGCCAGCACCGCGCCCACCGCCAGCGCAGCGCGCACCGACATCGCGCCTCGTGTCACCGGGCGGCGCGCGGTGCGCTTCACATGCCGGTCGAAGTCGCGGTCGGCCACGTCGTTGATGCAGCAGCCGGCGCTGCGCATCAGCACCGTACCCAGCACGAACACCCCCAGCAAATGCCAGCCCGGAAAGCCGTCGGCAGCAATCCACAAGGCACTGAGCGTGGGCCACAACAGCAGCAGCCAGCCGGCTGGGCGGTCCCAGCGGATCAGGTTCAGGTACAGCGGCAGGCGGGCGGGGTGCAGCACGGGCTGGATTGTCCGCTGCACGGGTGGCGGCGTCGGGCGGCACCGCGCCAGAAAGCCCGTCGCCGAACCAAAAATCAGCAGCGGACGACAATGGGCTTTGCCGGCTGCGGCTCACCTGCAGCAGCGCGGGCGTCTGCCGTTCTGGAGCCCTTCGATGCACGCCACCTTGCCCTTGCTCGCC
>JBBRJU010000643.1:0-1934 GCA_038218895.1 Burkholderiales bacterium | reverse complement strand
CGAGCTGGCCGCAGCCGTCAGCAATGCCGGCGGCCTGGGCCTGATCACCGGCCTGACGCAGAAGACGCCCGAGCTGCTGGCCGACGAGATCGCCAAATGCCGCGCGCTCACCGACAAGCCCTTCGGCGTGAACCTCACCTTCCTGCCCAGCCTGAACACGCCTGACTACCCCGGCTACATCAAGGCCATCCTCGACGGTGGCATCAAGGCGGTGGAAACCGCCGGCAACAACCCGCAGAAATGGCTGCCCATGCTGCACGAGGCCGGCGTCAAGGTGATTCACAAGTGCACCAGCGTGCGCCACTCGCTGAAGGCGCAGAGCATCGGCTGCGATGCGGTCAGCGTCGACGGCTTCGAATGCGGCGGCCACCCGGGTGAAGACGACATCCCCAACTTCATCCTGCTGCCGCGCGCGGCAGATGAACTGAAGATCCCGTTCGTGGCCAGTGGCGGCATGGCCGACGGCCGCAGCCTGGTGGCCGCGCTGGCGCTGGGCGCCGAGGGCATGAACATGGGCACACGCTTCATCGCGACAGTGGAGGCACCGGTGCACCAGAACGTGAAGGACGCCATCGTGGCGGCCAGCGAGCTCGACACCCGCCTGGTGATGCGCCCGCTGCGCAACACCGAGCGGGTGCTGCGCAACGCCGCAGTCGACCGTCTGCTGGAAAAGGAAAAGGCCCTGGGCGCCAACCTCAAGTTCGAGGACATCCTCGACGAGGTGGCCGGCGTCTACCCGAAGATCATGATGGACGGTGCGATGGAAGCCGGCGCCTGGAGCTGTGGCATGGTGGCCGGCCTGATCCACGACATCCCCACCGTCAAGGAACTGATCGACCGCATCATGGCCGAGGCCGACCAGATCATCGGCCAGCGGCTGGCGCGCTTCGCTGCAGCCTGATCGCGCAGGACAACCGGCCAGGCCTGGCGCGCGTTGTACAAGCCATGCACAACACCCGCCACGCCCTGGCCGCCATGATCCTTGCCTTGCAGGTACTCGCCAACGGCGCAAGCGCCGCCGAGCCCACGCCGCAGGACCGCCGCGCCGCCCAGTGCGTGGCCGCGCTGGAGGCCAGCGCAGACGACCTGGCGCGCCAGGTCAAGGCTGGCAAGGAGGGCGCCCGCAAGCCGCTGCTGGACCGGTTGACCTTCGGCGCAGCCTTCGTCGGCGACACCTATCTGCACGGCGCAGCCAATGAAGCCGAGGCCCGCGCACTGGTCGACCAGGCTGCCGCCGCCCAGCGCAGCCTGGCCCCGGCCGAGCTGGCCGCCCGACAGGCTGCTTGCGCCGCCGAAGGCGCGCGCCTGCTGGCCGATGCCAATGTGCTGGAGCGGGCCGTGGTCAAACGCCTGGCGCGCAAGCGCATGGACAAATTGCTGGGCGCCTGACCACAGCAGCCCGCCGCGCCTGCCTGCAGAACGCACCGCATTGCGCTGCAAGACCAGCAGGGCAGCCTGAACTCCGACCGCCTCGGCGAGGCCGACCTGCAGACCCGCAGACCCGCAGACCCGCAGATCCGCAGACCGGCAGACCGGCAGACCGGCAGATCCACCAGCCGTCACGCGACGCCTGCACGCACGCGACCGCGCTGCGGCCCGGGATGGAATGCTGGTGCGCAGGCTTGGCTTGGCCTGGCAGTTCAGCCGGGCGGGCAGGGCGCGCAGCGTGCCCGCAAGCGCTGGTGCGCCGGGCCCTGCAGGTCGGCCGGCAACTGGTTGCGGGCCTGCAGGTAGTGGTGGGTGAAGACCTCCAGGTAGGCCTCCAGAACCGCCGCCGCACGGTGGTCACCGGCCAGCTGCAGGCACAGCACGGCCACCTCGCTGGTGCAGAGGTGCGCACTGCGCCGGCTGCGGCGCAACTGGTACTGCGATGTCTGGTCGGGCTGCAGGCTTAGCCCCGGCAGGGTGTCGAGCAGCGGGGTCTTGCGGAACAT
>JBBRJU010000642.1:0-1944 GCA_038218895.1 Burkholderiales bacterium | reverse complement strand
TGGCTGAGCCGATGCGGACCTGGTGGCGGTTTGCGGCGCTGGGCGCGTTGTTGCATGGTGGTGCTGCGCTGGCCGGCTTCATGGAGCCCAAGGACCTGGCCAAGATGGCGCTATGGTGGGCGGTGGCCGGCAGCGCGCTGTGGCTGGGCAGCGGGCGCATCGGCCCGCGCACCCAGCGCGGCGCCGCGTTGGCGCTGTGCCTGCTGTTTGCGCTGGACATCGCCAGTCAGGGTGTGGTGCGCGGCTATTTCGGCACCGACCCCCAGCCCGGCGTGATCGCCGAGAGCCTGGCCAATACCAGCGCCGGCGAGGCCGCCGGCTTCCTGCAAGAGCAGGCCCTGGCCATCGCCGGCGGCCTGGTGTTCACCCTGGTGGCGATGGCTGCGGCGTGGACCTTGCTGCGGCCGGCCCGACCGCGTGTCAGCCTCACGCAGGCCACCGCTGCGCGCGGGCGCAGCGGTGGCCTGCTGCTGGCTGGCCTGCTGCTGCTGACGGTGCTGCTGCACTTCAACCCGACCATGCTGCGCCAGCAGCCACTGCTGCGCTGGGGCGTGGTGTATGTCCGGCATTGGCAGGCCGAGCGAGAGATCCGCGGCCTGGATGCAGCACGCGCACAGGTGGCGGCCGGCCGCGCCGACTGGCAACTGCGCCTGCTGGATGCTGCGCCACGCACCGTGGTGCTGGTGCTCGGCGAGAGCGACAACCGGCTGAACTGGGGCGCGCTGGGCTACCCGCGCGACACCACGGCGCCGCTGACCCAGGCACTGGCCGCCCTGCCTGGCCGTGCTGTGCTGTTTGGCCAGGGCTGGTCTGCAGAGGCCTTCACCCTGCCCTCGCTGCGCCTGGCATTGACACCGGCTACGCTGGCCGATGCGGCCGATGCAACCGCCTGGCAGCGCCTGCCCGACATCACCCAGCTGGCCCAGGCCGCCGGCTACCAGGTGAGCTGGCTGTCCAACCAGCCGGCGCACGAGGGCTGGTTCGCAGCCATGGCCAAGACCGCACAGCGCCAGCGCTTTGTCAATGCCGGCAATTGGCGCGACAGCAATGCGACCGACCACGACTTGCTGCCGCCGCTGCGCGAATGGCTGGCCACGCCGCCGCCGCCCCATGAGTTGATCGTGCTGCATCTGCTGGGCCAGCATTTCCACTTCCGCCAGCGCTGCCCCCCCGACCAGCACCGCTGGCGTGATGTGCACGACGACGCGGTGGCACGCCAGCTGCAGCAGGCCGGCCGCTCCGCCAGCATCCGCCAGGCACGCAACGACTTCGACGACGCGGTGACCTGCGGCGCCAGCGTGCTGGGCCAGGTGCTCACGCTGCTGCATCAGCAGCGCCCCGGCCGGGCCGTGGATCTGCTGTACTTCTCCGACCACGGCCAGGAGGTGGGCCACCAGCGTGACTTTGCCGGCCACAGCCAGCAAGACACTGCCGGTTACACCGTCCCGATGCTGTGGTGGTCACGCGCGGCAGATGGTGGCGCGCCGCCGGCACCGCCGGCAGGCCTGGCCGAGCGCAGCTTCAGCTTGGACGGCATTGACAATGCGTTGCAGCATCTGCTGCGCATCCAGACCCGCTGGTACCAGGCCAGCCAGGATGTGCTGGCGCCGGACTACCAGGCCGACGCGCGCACCGTGCCACCGAAACCGCGCTGATCCGGGCCCGGGCCCTGCGCCCACAGCACGGCAGCAAGCGCTCAGCGCAGCGTCACTGTGGCATCCATCGTCAGCCAGCCTGCATGGTCTTGCGCCCACAGCTTGATGGTCTTGCCATCGGCCTGGGGCTGGCCGTTGACACGCATCATGGCACCGTCGAAGGTGGGCCGCACCGCGCGGAACTGGAACGCGGCCACATCGGCGTCGGGCAGGTGGCGGCGCAGCAAATCCATCAGCAAGGTGGCGATCAACGGGCCATGCACCACCAGGCCGGGGTAGCCCTCGACCT
>JBBRJU010000641.1:0-1949 GCA_038218895.1 Burkholderiales bacterium | reverse complement strand
TGGCCGAAGGTGTCGGCCTGCTGCAGCAGGCCAGCGCGCCCTGGCAGGGGCTGACCAGCTTCATGCGCTGCCACCTGTGGTGGCATCTGGCACTGTTCCACATCGAGCTGGGCGACGATGCCGCCGCATTGGTGCTCTACGACCAGCAGGTGTGGGGCGTGGACACCAGCTATTCGCAGGACCAGGTGGGCGCGGTGTCGCTGCTGGCCCGGCTGGAGCTGGCCGGCGTGGCCGTGGGCGCACGCTGGGACGATCTGGCCCGGCACCTGACCGGCCGGGTGCATGACCAGGTGCAGCCCTTCCTGGACCTGCAATACCTGTATGGCCTGGCCCGCGCCGGCCGGCCCGAGGCCGACGCCCTGCTCGCCGCCATCGAGGCCCATGCACCAATGGCGCCGTTGGCGCAGCGCGCCGCCTGGCAACAGGTGGCCGTGCCGGCCGCACGTGGCCTGCTGGCGCATGCCCGCGGCCACTGGGCCCAGGCCGCCGACAGCCTGACGGCAGCCCTGCCGCGGCTGGCCTTGATCGGTGGCAGCCATGCGCAGCGCGATCTGTTCGAGCAACTGCACATCGACGCGCTCAGCCGCGCTGGCCAGCTGGCAGCGGTACAGAACCTGCTGCAGCCGCGTGCCAATGCACAGCCGCAGTCACAGCGGCTGCAGCGGCGCTTGCATGCCGTGTATGCGGCACTCGGCTTGCCAGACCTGGCCCATTAGCTGCAGGGCGGCCATTGCGGCCGCGCCGTCAGGCTTCGTCAGGCACGCTCAGTTGGGCCGTGCTGGGCTGCTCGGGCAGGCCGGCCAGGTGGTCGGCCTCGGCCCAACCCACGATCTGCAGCGCATTGCCGGCCCAGCGCAACCGGTTGATGCCGGTGTTGGGGATGTCACATTCACGCGGGCCATGCAGCGGCAGGCCGTGGGCCGTGCGCCACAGCATGTCGAGCACGCCGCCATGGGTGACCACCACCACCCGTTTGCCGGCATGCGCAGCCACCAGGGCGCGCACGGCTTGCAGCACCCGTGCATGGAAGGCGGCATTGCTTTCGCCGCCCTGGGGCAATGCGTAGTCGGCCTCATGGCGCACCCAGCGGTTCCACAGGTCGCCATGGCGGTTGCGGATGGTGGGCACGTCCAGCCCCTCCAGCACACCAAAGCTCTGTTCGCGCCACAACGGGTCGATTTGCGGCACCAGGCTGCGCGGCAGGTGCAGCGGCGCGGCGGTGCGGCGGGCGCGCTGCAGGTCACTGCACACCAGCACGTCGATCGGCTCCCCTGTCAGCTTCTCGGCCAGGCGGTCGGCCTGCGCCAGGCCGGTCGCATTCAGCGGCACATCGATCTGGCCCTGAAAGCGGTGCTGGCGGTTCCAATCTGTTTCGCCATGGCGAATGATGATCAACTCTGTCATGGCTTCATTGTCGAGACTTGGCGGCTGTGCGCCGCCAGCAAAACACAGGCCAAGACAGCGCATCTCTGCGCCATCTCGGCCCGCTGCAACATCACTTGGGCATGATCACGCTGTCGATGACGTGGATCACGCCGTTGCTCGCCACGATATCGGTGGCGGTCACCTTGGCGCCGTCCACCATCACGCCACCGGCGGTGGTCACGGTGATTTCGCTGCCTTGCACCGTCTTCACCTTGCCGGCCTTGACGTCCTTGGCCATCACTTTGCCAGGCACCACGTGGTAGGTCAGCACGGCGGTCAGCTTGGCCTTGTCGGCCAGCAGCGCGTCCAGGTCAGCCTTGGGCACCTTGGCAAAGGCGGCGTCGGTGGGCGCAAACACGGTGAACGGGCCCTTGCCCTTCAGCGTGTCCACCAGGCCGGCGGCCTGCAGCGCGGTGGCCAGGGTCTTGAAGTTGCCGGCGGCCACGGCCGTGTCGACGATGTCCTTGGCCTGCACGGCGAAAACGGAGGCGGCCAGGGTGGCGGCGATGAGGAGCTTTTTCATG
>JBBRJU010000640.1:0-1950 GCA_038218895.1 Burkholderiales bacterium | reverse complement strand
TGGCTGACCTGAGCACCGTCGAGAAGAGCTTGCACCGTTACGTGAAAGCAGCCCGTTCGGGTAACGACAAAGAGGCTGCGGCGCTGGTCAAGGTGCTGGAGAAGTGCCAAGCGGTGCTGGACCAGGCGCTGCCCGTGCGTGGCATCGATTTCAGCAAAGAAGAGCTGGTGATCCTCAAGCCGCTGTGCCTGATCACGGCCAAACCGACGATGTTTGTCGGCAACGTCAGCGAGACCGGCTTTGAGGGCAACCCGTATCTGGAGCGGCTGCAGGCTTACGCCGCAAAACAGAAGGCCCCCGTGGTGGCCATCTGCGCCAAGACCGAGGCCGAGCTGGCCGACATGGCAGAAGAAGACAAGCTGATGTTTCTGCAAGAGATGGGGCAAGAAGAGCCGGGGTTGAACCGGCTGATCCGCGCCGCTTTTGGCCTGCTGGGCCTGCAGACCTACTTCACCGCTGGCCCCAAGGAAGTGCGGGCCTGGACGATCCACATCGGCGACACCGCACCGCAGGCAGCAGGGGTGATCCACACCGACTTCGAGCGCGGCTTCATCCGCGCCCAAACCATTGCCTATGACGACTTCGTGGCACTGGGCGGCGAGCAAGGCGCCAAAGACGCTGGCAAGATGCGCGCCGAAGGCAAAGAGTACGTGGTCAAGGACGGGGACGTGATGAACTTCTTGTTCAACGTCTGAGCCTGTGCCTGTTCCTGTTCCTGTTCCAATGAAATTGGACACTCAAGCCCGAACCTTTCAGCCTGAAGCGCGGTCCTGTGTCGCTGCAGCCTGCGGCCCTTCAGCTCCGTGGGTGCCTCGCCCGCTGTCTGGCCCGGAATTCAAGCTCTGATCCGCGTTTGAAGCGAGCAGCCGGCACCTAGAGTGCTGGCATGCAACCGGCCCCGGCCCCCGTTTCGTCTGCTTTCTACGAAGGCGACACGTCCATCAGCGGCTGGGCCGAGCTGCGGCCCGAGTTGGGCAAACCGCAGCCATTCGGCGCCAGCCCAGCGCACACCGCCGGCGTTTTGGGTTTGTTGGGCTGGCAAGGGCCCGAGTTTCGCGCTGCGATCACCACTGGCTTGGCTTACGCACTGCTGGCCGCGCTGGCCCTGTGGGTCAGCGCACCCGAGGTCTACACCGGCTTGTGGCTACCTGCTGCCGGGCTGGCTTTGGCCGCAACCTTCAGGCGTGGCATTGCAGCGCTGCTGGGCGTGGCGGTCGCGGCCTTTGCCGTGCAGGCCTTGTGGGCTGACTGGCGCGGGCTGGGGCCCGACATGTCGGTGGCATTGCCTTTGTGCCTGGCTGCAGCGGCGACCGTGCAGGCCGGGCTGGGCGCCGGTCTGGTGCAGCGATTGCTGGCGCCCGGCCAGCCCTCAGCAACCCACCTGCGGGACATGCTGCTGGCCGCGCTGTTGGCCGGCCCCCTGGCTTGCCTGCTGGGGGCCAGCATCGCCAGTCTGGCGTTGTGGAACTTTGGTGTGGTGCAGACGGCGAGTCTGTGGACCACGGTCTTCAGCATCTGGCTGGGCAATACGCTCAGCGTCTGGCTGGTGGCGCCACTGGTGCTGCATTCTTGGCCGCGCCGGCCGCCCCCCCAGGCGCCGGCCGACACAGCGCAGCCAAGGTCAACGCAGCCATCATCAACGCGGTCAAGCCTGATGCTCACAGGCCCGCTGAGCCTGCTGGTTTTGCCAGTGACGTTGGCCGTGACGTTGACCATGACGTTGGCCATGACGTTGGCCCTGGCGCTGGCGGTACTCGGGCTGCAGCAGTGGGACAGGCAACAACAACAAGAGCAACTGCAAAGCCACAGCCTCAGCCTGGCTGAAGAGCTGAGCCGGCAATTGCAGCCCCCCTGGTTTGCGCTGCAGGCGATGGCTGCCACGGTTACGACTGCGGGACCGGCTGCAGTGCTCACTGAAGCTGCCAGCAGCCGCGGCGTTGGCAAGAGCAG
>JBBRJU010000639.1:0-1953 GCA_038218895.1 Burkholderiales bacterium | reverse complement strand
GACTACACGCCCGCGCTGCAGGTGGCCGGTGGCAGCCACACGCCGGTCAACACCTTCATGGCCCACCACCAGGGCATGACCCTGGTGGCGCTGGCCAATGTGCTGCTGGGCGGCGTGGTGCAGCGCTGGGGCATGGCCGACCCGCACCTGCAGGCGGTGGCATCACTGTTGCATGAGCGCACCCCGCGCGAGGTGCCGATGCGCCAGCCCCTGCCCGCCGGCCCGCGCACGCCGGCCCTGCTGGCGCAGGCACCGGCGCTGTTGCGTGATGTGTTGCCCGGCCAGCAGGCGGTGGAGCCGACCCAGCTGCTGAGCAATGGCCGCTTCCACATGAGCCTGCGCGCCAACGGCGCCGGCAGCACCCGGCTGGGCGCCCTGGCCCTGGTGCGCGAGCGTGACGATGCGCTGCGTGACGACCAGGGCAGCTTCCTCTACCTGCGCCGCCAGAGCGGCGGGCCGCTGGTGTCGATCACCCAGCACCCGGCGCCCGACCCGGCGGCGCACTACCGCAGCGTCTTCCATGTCGACCGGGTGTGCTACGACGCCGAATGGCCCACGCTGCAGGCCCACGTCACCTGTTGGGTGAGCCCGGAGGACGACATCGCCTTCCGCCAGATCGATCTGCGCAATGCCGGCGACACGGCCATCGAGATCGAGCTGATTTCCGCTTTCGTGCCGACCCTGGCCGACCCGCGCGCCGACGAGGGCCACCCCGCCTTCGGCGGCCTGTTCATGCAGGCCCAGTGGCAGCCGACGCATCAGGCGCTGGTGTTCCAGCGCCGGCCGCGCCTGGCAGATGAGGCCGGTGCCCACCTGGCCCACTTCATCACCGACGTGATCCCCGGCGCCCAGTTCACGCTGCTGGGCCTGCAGGGCCAGGCCGACCGGGCGCGTTGGCTGGGCCGCAACCGCGCGCCCGGCCAGCCGCTGGCGGCACTGCAGCCGTTGCCGGCGCAAGGTGCACCGCTGGCGCTCGACACCGGGCTCGACCCGGTGTGCGTGCTGTCGCTGCGCCTGCGCATCAGCGCGCGGGCATCGGCCCGCTTCAGCCTGGCCACCGCAGCCAGCACCGACGCCGGCCTGCTGCACGCGCTGGTCGACAAGTACCGCCAGCCCAGCCATGTGCACCGCGCCTCGCTGATGTCGGCCACGCTGGCGGGCATCCGCCAACGCAGCCTGCAGCTGAATGCCGACAATCTGGCGGCTGTGCAGGCGCTGACCACCGCGATGGTGCTGGGCCTGCACCGCACCGGCGCGCCGCCCGGCGCCACGGCGCCGGCCAGCGACCGCCGCCTGCTGTGGCGACTGGGCATCTCGGGCGACCGGCCGCTGCTGCTGGTATCGGCCGGCAACATGGCCGGCATGGGGCTGCTGCGTACGCTGGCGCAGACGGTACAGCTGTGGTCCTGGGGCGGGCTGGCGGCTGATCTGGTGGTCGTCAATGCCGAGCCCGCCAGCTACCTGACGCCGGTGCAGCGCGAGATCGCCGCCCTGCGTGACCGCCATGCGGCCGACGGTGCGGCCAGCAACGTCGGCTTCCACCTGCTGCGGGCCGATGCCTTGTCCGTGGCCGAGGTGGCCACGCTGCAAGCCCTGGCCCGGGTGCGGCTGGTGGCCGACGGCCGCAGCCTGCTGCACCATGTGCATGACTGGCTGGCCAGCCACGAGCAGGCGCGTGACCGGCGGCAGGCCGGCTCGGTGGTCGCGCTGCAGCCGGTCACCGGGCCCGGCGTGGCCAGCCAGGGCCGGTTCAGCGCCAATGGTGGCGCCTTCACCTTCCTGGCCGGCCATGCCCAGCGGCCGCCGCGGCCGTGGATCAATGTGCTGGCCAACCCCGGTTTCGGCAGCCTGGTCAGCGAAGCCGGCGGCGGCAATACCTGGGCCCACAACAGCCGCCTGCACCAGATCACACCGTGGCAGAACGACCCGGTGGCCGACCCGCCCGGCGAATGG
>JBBRJU010000638.1:0-1986 GCA_038218895.1 Burkholderiales bacterium | reverse complement strand
TGCCCTGGCCTACATCGCCATGTGTTTCTTCCCCTACGACCTGTTGCTGAACAGCGCCGAGCTGCAGGCCAAACTGGCCCAGGGCGGATGGGCCTGGGGCTTGGTCGGCACTGACCGCGGCGGCGCACTGGCGCTGCTGATGCTGGGCGTCGAGGTGGCGCTGGCTGCGCCCTTGGGGCTGCTGGTGGTGCGGCGCTTTCGCGGCGGCGTGCTTGCGGCGGCAGTGGCCGGCCTGGCCGCCGGCCTGTTGATCGAGGCCGGGCAGTTGTTGCTGGCCTCGGGCATCAGCCAGGGCACGAGCGTTTTCAGCCGCGCGGCCGGGGCGGCGCTGGGGGCCTCGGTCGCCACTTGGCTGCGCGCCGAGCGGATGGAGCATCGCCTGCGGCACCGGGCCTGGCGCTGGGTCGTGCCGGCGATGCTGCTGTACCTGCCGATGCTGCTGTGGGTCAACGGCTGGGGGCGTGGGGCCTGGCAGGGCTTGGAGGGGGCCGCGGCCACCTGGGGCCCGCTGCGCCTGCTGCCCTTTTATTACCACTACTACACCACCGAGACGGTCGCGTTGACGAGCCTGGGCAGCGTGGCGCTGATGTACCTGCCGCTGGCGGCGATGGGCTGGGCCCTGCGCCGGCCCGCGGCGCTGACCCTGGCTGTGGTTGGGGTCGCATCGCTGGTGCTGGAGACGGCCAAACTCTTCATCGTCGGCTTGCGTCCCGACCCGACCAATCCGCTGATCGCATTGGCGGCCGCGGCGGTGCTGCTGCGGCTGCTGGCCCTGGCGCAGGCGCAGGCGCAGGCGGACCGGCCCGTCGTGCGGGATGGGGCGCCTGGGGCGGCGCCCAGGGATGCCGCCGATACCGCCTTGCCCGCCGTCGCGCCAGGGCCCGTGACCACGGCCACGGCCACGGCCAGGTCGGGCCCAGGCTCGGGCAGCCTGCTGCCGCTGCTGGCCGTACCCGCGGCGGCCCTGCTTCTGCTGGCATACCCGGTGGCGGTGGTGCCGCTGCTGCTGGGCCTGCTGCTGGCTGCGGCCCTGGTGTGGTGGCGCCCCGTGCTGGCGTTGGGGCTGCTGCCGCTGGCCTTGCCTGCGCTCGACCTGGCGCCGTGGAGCGGCAGGCTGCTGCTGACCGAATTCGACCTGCTGCTGGCCGTCTGCCTGGGCGTGGCCTGGGTGCGCAGCCCCGTGCCTGTGCCCAGGTCTTTGGCCTGGGCCGCCACGTCCGGCGGCGGGGTCGGTGGGCGGGGCAGAGGCCTGGGCCAGGGCAGCACGCCATGGTCGGTGGCCGCCTTGGCCGCCGTGGCCGCGTTTGCACTGCTGGGCCTCAGTCTGCTGGCCAGCACCGCGGTGGCCCTGGTCGGCGCGGCAGGCAGTGCAGGCTTCGACGTGCATGCGCTGTCCAACCTGCACAGCGGCTGGAACACGCTGCGCATCGTCAAGGGCGCACTTTGGGCACTGTGCTTTGCGCTGGTCTGGCAGCGTCTTGATGAGCCTGACGGACAGGCCTGGAGGATGTTCTCGCGCGGCATGACGGCGGGGCTGGCGGTGGTCGTGGCCTGGGTGCTGTGGGAACGCATCAGCTTTGTGTCGCTTTGGGACTTCGACGCCGACTACCGCGTTACCGGGCCCTTCTCGGCCATGCACAAGGGCGGGGCCTATGTCGAGTGTTTTCTCGCCGCAGCCTCGGCCTTCGCCGTGGCCGGCGTGCTGCAGGGGCGCAGCTTGCTGCACCGACTGCTGGCGCTGGTGGTGCTGACCGGGGCCGCCTACGCCGTCATGGTCACCTATTCGCGCAACGGCTATGCCGCGCTGGCCGTGGCCATCGCGGTGTGTCTGGTGGGTGCGCTGCTCGGGCCGTCCCGGCGGGGTGCGGCGCCATCCCGGCCGGGATGGCTCGCCGCGCTGAGGTTGCCGGCAGGGGTCTCGCGCGCCTGGCTGGCCGGCGGACTGTCGGCGTTGGCCGTGCTGGCCGTGGTGGCGGTGGCGGCCGT
>JBBRJU010000637.1:0-1990 GCA_038218895.1 Burkholderiales bacterium | reverse complement strand
GTTGCTGACCAGGCCATTGGTGTTGCGGAACTGCATGACCCGCTGGCCCACAGCGACCTGTGCCTCTTGCGAGGTGGACAGCTCACGCAGCAGTGGCACCTGGTGGGCGGCACGCACCAACACCGCCAGATCTTGCGCGCTCGACTGGTTCTTGCTGGACAAGCCAGTGGGCTCTACATAGTGCGTGTCATGCATGCCCAGCGCGGCGGCCTTGCGGTTCATCGCGTCCACAAACGCCGGCAGGCCGCCCGGATGGTGGCGCCCCAGCGCATTGGCAGCACGGTTCTCGGACGACATCAGCGCCAGGTGCATCATCTCGCCGCGGGTGAGCTGGGTGCCCACGGCCAGGCGTGAGCGGCTGCCCTTTTCGGTGTCAATGTCGTCCTGCGTGACAGTGAGCACCTCGTCGAGCGACACCTTGGACTCCGCCACCACCAGCCCGGTCATCAGCTTGGTGATCGAGGCGATCGGCAGCACGGCACCGGGGTTCTTGCTGAACAGCACCTCGTTGGTGTCCTGGTCGACCACCAGGGCAACGCTGGACTTCAGGTCGAGCGGGTCGCTGCTGTCATGCAGACCCAGCGCCTGGCCAAAGCTGGGCTTGGCGGGCACCACCGGTTGCAGCACCACGCGTCGGGACTGCGCCGCACGCACAGCCACCGCGCGTTTATCGCCCCGGGCCTTGTTCCCCTTGGCCGCCTTGGCGGGGCGCCGCGCGGGGGCCACTTTGGCGGCCTTGGATGTACCCACGCGCTGGCCGTCCTGGCGCGCCTGGGCAGGCGTGCCGATGGTCAGGGCCGCGCACAGGGCCAGCAGCAACATCGGCAGGGTCAATTTCATGAGAATCCAGGTGGGCAGGTGGGAGAACCAAGCGCATCTCAAGTGTAGGCCACCAAAAAAACACACGCAAGATCAAAAACTTGCATGCGTTTTGTAAAGTGAATCCGCCCACCCCGCACAGGGCTCAACCTTGGGCGGCGACACGCTCGGTCTTGCAGTGCAGCTTGTTCAACGCCGCCAGATAGGCCTTGGCCGAAGCCACGACGATGTCCGGGTCGGCGCCGATACCATTCACCACACGGCCACCATGTTGCAGGCGCACGGTAACCTCGCCCTGGGATTCTGTGCTGCCGCTGGTGATGGCATTGACCGAATAGAGCATCAATTCGGCGCCACTTGCCACCAGCGACTCGATCGCCTTCAGGCTGGCGTCGACCGGGCCATTGCCATCGCTTTCAGCGCTGTGCTCCACGCCGCCGGCTGCAAACACCACCGCCGCGTGCGGCCGTTCGCCGGTTTCGGAGTGCTGGCGCAGCGACACCAGGCGGTAATGCTCCTGCTCGCGCGTCACGCTCTCGTCGCTGGCCAGGGCGATGATGTCCTCGTCGAAGATCTCCGACTTGCGGTCGGCCAGGTCCTTGAAGCGCACAAAGGCGGTGTTGACGTCGGCCTCGCTCTGCATCTCGATGCCCAGATCCTGCAGGCGCTGCTTGAAGGCATTGCGCCCGCTGAGCTTGCCCAGCACGATCTTGTTGGCGGCCCAGCCCACGTCTTCGGCGCGCATGATCTCGTAGGTGTCGCGGGCCTTGAGCACGCCGTCCTGGTGGATACCGCTGGCGTGCGCGAAGGCGTTGGCACCCACCACCGCCTTGTTGGGCTGCACCACGAAGCCGGTGGTCTGGCTCACCATGCGCGAGGCCGGCACGATCTGGGTGGCGTCGATGCCGACGTCGAGGCCGAAGTAGTCGCGCCGGGTCTTCACTGCCATCACGACCTCTTCGAGCGAGCAGTTGCCGGCCCGCTCGCCCAGACCATTGATGGTGCATTCCACCTGCCGCGCGCCGCCGATCTTCACGCCGGCCAGCGAGTTGGCCACCGCCATGCCGAGGTCGTTGTGGCAGTGCACCGACCACACCGCTTTGTCGGCGTTCGGGATGCGTGTGCGCAGGTCCAGGATGAAGTTGCCGTACAGCTCGGGGATGGCGTAACC
>JBBRJU010000636.1:0-1991 GCA_038218895.1 Burkholderiales bacterium | reverse complement strand
GGCCGGGGCGTCCGCGCTGCGTTGTGCGCTGCCGGGGCGCCTCGCCGCCGCTTGGTCACAGCACCCGGTCGGCGCCCGGCAGCCGCCGCAGCCAGCTGGCCAACAGGAACGACAGCACGGTGCTGCCAACCAGCAACAGCCCAAATTTCAACGGCAACGGCAGCGACCAGCCCGCCAGCGCCACCGACAAGCCCACGACCACCGGCGCATGCAGGATGAAGGCGCCGTAGGCGCTGGCATCCCAGCGCTGCCAGCGCGGCTGTGGCGTATGGAAACGGGTCTGGAAACCCACCAGCAGCCGGGCGATCACGCCCCAGGCCACGAACGGCTCCCAGAACGCATACACCACCGCCGCCACGCCCAGCCCGCCGTTGAAGTCGACCGGCTTGCCGGCCAGCGCGCCGGTGGCCGCGCTGGTGGCCACCAGCAGCGGCACGGTGTAGAGCGCCACCCGGCCCCAGCGCCGCGCCTGGGCACGGGCGATGCGTTCCAGCCAGCGGTGGCGCCACGCCGCGCAGCCCAGCGCAAACAAAAACCCATACGACGCGAAGTAGCCCAGCTGCAGGCCCCAGCGGTTCTCGCCCACCGGCACCACCTGGCGCAAGGCCAGTGCCGCCGCACCCACGCCCAGCGCGGCCAGCAGCCAGGCACGGTCGCCCGGTACCTGGGCTGGCGTGGGCTGCACTGCGGCCGACGCTGGAACCGGCCGCGCCGCGCGCCACAGCAGCCAGCCGGCCGAAAACAGCAGCAGCGCCCAGGCAAACCAAAGCGGCCCGATCACGAACACGCCGTCAGACACCAGCTGCCACCAGTGCCGCCACAGGGGCCGGCCCTGCTGCGTGCCGGCCAAGGCCACCGCCAGCGGCCCCAGCAGCCAGCCGAACAGCAGCAGCGGCAGGCCGAGCCGCAGCAGCCGGTCTCGCGCAAAGCGCCACCTGCCCTTGGCCTGCAGCGCCCCAGGTGTGAAGTAGCCCGCCAGCAAGAAGAACATGCCCATGAAGAAGGCCTGGTTGACGGCGCAGAACAGCGTCAGCAGCAGGCTGAACGGTGCACCGCCATCGGTCACTTCCCGGTAGAACCAGCTGCCGCTGCCGCCATAGGTGATGGCGCTGTGGTGGGCGATCACCAGCACCGTCAGCAGGCTGCGCAGGCGGTCGATGAAGACCAGCCGGTTGCCGGACACCGGCGGCACCGGCGCCACCAGTGCCATCAGCGCAGACCGAGCACGCGGCCGAACGGGGCTTCGGTGCGCTCGAACGCCTCGGGCACGGCCCACACCACCGGGCAGGCGGGGCGGTGCAGGGCCGGGCCCTGCAGGTCGGTGAGCACCACCACCAGGTCGGGCGCATGGCGGCTGGCTTCTTCCAGCAGCGGGGTGAAATCGGTGCCACCGCCGCCTTGGAATTGCAGGTCACGCAGGTCGCTGCGGCCCGGCTCGAAGCGGCTGACCGATTGCACCCGCTCGTCGCCGACCACCAGCACCAGGCCGGCGCCCAGGCGGCGGGTCAGCGCCTCCACCTCGCGGGCAAAGCGGTCGAGCAGGTCATGGGCGATCGAGCCCGACACATCGACCACCAGCACCAGGCGTGGTACGGGCTGGCTGCCGCTGAAGCCGGGCTCCCAGGGCAGGCGGCGGGTCGGGCTGCTGCGGCCCTGGCGGGCGATGTAGCTGCGTGCCGGGCGGCTCCACGACAGCGCCCGCTTGGGCGCCAGCGCGCGGGCCGCCTGGGTGCGCAGCACCTGCTCCCAGGGGGTGCGCACGGCGGGCAGGTCGGCGCCCAGGGTGCGCAGGATCGAGAACACGCCGTCACCGGCGTGGGCGCGCAGCAGGCGCGCGCGCCATTCGCGGGTGGCTTCAGCCACCGCCTCGGGCGGGCCGGCGCTGGCGGGGTCGGGCAGCAGGTCATGCGCCTGGGCGCCGCCCAGCGCGCGGGCCTTGGCGGCACGCTGGCCGTCCTGGCGCGGCTGGGGGCTGCCGCCTTGCTGGCGCC
>JBBRJU010000635.1:0-1992 GCA_038218895.1 Burkholderiales bacterium | reverse complement strand
CCGCTGCTGCCCAGCAGCACCAGCGTCTGGCCAGGCTGCAGCCAGGCCGCCAAGGCACCGGCCGCCTCGGGCTGGCGCAGGTCCAGCGCCAGCGCCGGCGTGCGTGGCGGCAGGATGTCGGCGGCCTCGGCCAGCCGGCGTGCGGCCAGCGCGGGCGGCACGGTGTCGGCCTTGCTCAACACCAGCACGGCTGCCACACCGGCCTTGCCACCGGCCTTGCCACTGGCTGTTTGCACCAGGGCCAGGTAACGCTCCAGCCGGCGCAACTGGAAGTCATGGTCCAGCCCCATCACCAGCAGTGCGGTGTCGACATTGCTGACCAGGGCCTGGCGTTGCGCCCCGGCCCGGGGGTCGCCCCGACCGCCACTGCCGGTGCGGCGGGTGAGCTGGTTGACCGGCAGCAGCCGGCAGGTGATGCTGCAGCCACCCGGGTCGCCCGGTCGGGCCAGCACCCAGTCGCCCACCGCCAGCGCCTCGCCCTGCGCCTGCAAATCCTGATGCAGCGTGGTGGCGCAGCGTGCGCGGTGGGTGTGGTGACCGTCGTGCAGCAGCCAGTGTTCTCGCTGCACCTCCACCAGGCGCATCGGCCACGCCAGCGGGTCAGCCACGCCGCAGGCCAGCCGGGCCTGCAGCACCGGGCCGAGCCCGATGGCCTGCAGGGCGGGGAAATCGATCGCTTGATTCATCGTGCGTGGTCCTGAAGACCGGTGGCCCGGCGCACGCTGGCGACCTGGGCCCACCGGCCAGCGCCCGGCCGCCATGCAGCGGCGCGGGCCAATGCAGCGGTGGCACAGGGCGCACACCGCCATCGGGGGTGGGAAGGTCGGGTCGCAGCGGCGGCGGGGCCGCGCGCATGCCAGGCAGCACATGACGCGGCCCAGCCGGTCAATGGCTGGCGGCCGGATGGCCGCCGATGCACAGGCTCAGAGTCTGAGCGTGCGATCCGACGAGGGGGCAATGGCGGTCTGGGTCATGGCACGCTCCTCGAAGTGGATGGCAACCACCGCAGTGTCTGCAGCCAGGGCAGCGCCGTCAATCCGCCAAGTCGTGGACGTTGCAGCCAGACAGCGTGATGGCGTGCGCAGCCGCTTGATGTCGGGCAAACCCCAGACCACCCCATGAATTAGGGAAAACCCTATACTGCACTGCAACACGAACCCGACCCGGGTGCCGTGCAACGGATGGAGTGAACACCATGACCCCTACATCAATGACCTTCGGGCGCCCTGCCCGCTTGAATGTTCCCCGTGGCGCACTGTGGTTCGCCCACGGCGCCGCGATGCTGATAGAAGGCCTGCGCCACCTGGACCGCTGGCAGCTCAGCGCCGGCAAGCAGGAGGCACGCACCGCTGACGAGGTGCTGGCGTGGGCGGCCCGCATCGAGCCCAACGACCCGGGCTTTGCGTCCGACCTGCGTGCAGCAGCGCTGCGCGCGATGGACGGCGCGGGCCGCTGATGCGCCGGGCAGGCGCGGGCCGACCCAGCCCGCACCTGCGGGGCCCCCAGACAAACCGGGGTTCCCATTGCGCAAGCCGCCGGTAGCATGCATGCCAAGGGATCCGGCGCGCTGTTGCGCCGGGCATCGCAGGGGTGTCGAAGATGTTGCCGAGGGATGCACCGGCTGCGGCGCTGGCCAGTGGCCAGGCCATGCGGGCCGATCTGCCACGCCGCCGGTGGCTGACGGGCGCACTGGGCCTGGGCGCCGCAGCGGTCGGCATGGGCGGTTGTGCCACCGCACCGGGCGATCGGGCCGCGCAGCCGTCTTCCGGCCACACTGCCGCCCACGCCGCCGACCACACCGCCGACCCTGCGCCAGTGCCCAGTGTGGTGCCGTTCTCCGACGCCCTGCCCGGCCAGCCGCCCGCCAGCTGGCGGCCTTATGCGCTGCGCAAGGACGTGTCGCGCACCCGCTACACCGTGGTACGCGACGGTGCGCACCAGGTGCTGAATGCGCGTGCTGCTGCGTCGGCCACCGGCCTGCGCTGCGCGGTG
>JBBRJU010000634.1:0-2001 GCA_038218895.1 Burkholderiales bacterium | reverse complement strand
GGTTGTGGGTTTGGTTTTGTACTGGGCTCGGGCCGGGGGCGGGGCCGGGGGCTGGGTTGGGGTTTGGGGTTGGGACGGGGTCTTGCATGCTGGGCATCTGGCGTCAACGGTCACTGTCTGCCGGCTGACCGTGCCGGCCGGCGCCGGTGCGCAGCGCGGCGGCGGTGGGGCCGACCGCTGCATTGCGGCAATCGGGCCGGTGCAGGCTGATCGTGGCCACCGGGCCATCGGTGCGGAAGGTGACGGGCAAGGAGTGCATCGCAACGGTGCCAGGGGTTGTGCGGGGCAGTCTGCCTGCGTGCCGGGGTGCCGCTGGTAACCTCGGTGACTCTCTCCACCCTGCGCCGTCGCGCGCCTGCTCCCCATGTTCACCGGCATCGTGCAAGGCCTGGCCAGCGTGGCCGAACTGACCGACCGACCCGGGCTGCGCAGCTTCACGCTGGCGTTTGCGCCGGGCTTCGATGCCGGCCTGGAGATCGGTGCCAGCGTGGCGTGTGATGGCGTGTGCCTCACCGTCACCGCGCTGCCCGCACCCGGTCGTGCCCGCTTCGACGTGATGCAGCAGAGCCTGGGCCTGACCACGCTGGGCGCGCTGGCCATAGGCAGCCCGCTGAATGTGGAGCGTGCCGCCAAGGACGGCGCCGAGATCGGCGGCCACCCGCTCAGCGGCCACGTGGATTGCCTGGGCACCTTGCTGTCCATCCGCCAGCCCGAGAACAACCATGTGCTGCGCATCGGCGTGCCGGCCAGCCACATGCGCTATGTGTTCGCCAAGGGCTACATCGCCATCAACGGCGCCAGCCTCACCGTGGCCGAGGCCGACCGGCGTGCGCGTTGGTTCGAGGTGTGGCTGATCCCGGAAACCCTGCGCATGACCACCTTCGGCCACAAGCAGGCGGGTGACGCGCTGAACATCGAGATCGAGCGCAGCACCCAGGTGGTGGTCGACACCGTGCGGGATGCACTCGAAGAACGCCTGGGCCCGCTGCTGCCGGCACTGGAGGCGCTGCTGGCGCAGCAGGGCCGGTCGGTCGACGACCTGGGCGCGGCGCTGCGGCTGCCCAAGTGATGTGATTCAGATGATCGCCTGCTCGACAAAGGCCTGACCCGCCAGCACCCGTTGCGGGCTGAAGGCCGACAAGTCCAGGCTGCTGAACTGCCCGGTCAGCAGCAGCTCGGCCAGGCCGCGGCCAGCGGCCGGTGCATGCTGCAGGCCATGGCCCGAGAAGCCGTTGCACAGCCAGAAGTTGGCGCACTGCGGGTGCCGGCCGATCAGCGCGTTGTGGTCCAGCGGGTGCACCTCGTAGTAGCCGGCCCAGGCATGCTGCACCCGCAGCGCCTCGAAAGCGGGCACCCGGTGCGCCAGGGCCGGCCACAGCCGCTCTTCGAACTGCGCCAGGTCGGGCTGGTCCAGCGGCAGGTCGTCGGGGTCGGCATCTCCACCACCGGGTGACCAGCCGCCGATGAAGCCACGCCCCTCGCTGCGGAACCAGCAGCCCGAGGCATCGACCACCAACGGCGTGGGCGGCAGCGCGGTGGGGCAGGTCATCGCGAATACGGTGCGCCGGCGTGCATGCACCGGCACGGCCAGGCCGGCCGCGCGGCCCAGCGCGCCGGCTTGTGCGCCGGCAGCGTTGACGAAGGCATCGGCTTGCAGCGTGCTGCCGTCAACCAGCCGGGCGGCGTGCAGGCGGCCGTGCTGCCGGTCGAAGCCGGTGACCTGCCCGTGGTGCCACAACGCCCCCAGCGCGCGCGCCTTGGCGCCCAGCGCACGGGCAAAGGCCTCGCCGTCCAGCCAGCCTTCACCCGCCAGGCCCAGGCTGGTGATCGCCAGGTCACCGGTGTGCAGCCAGGCGAATTGCGCGGCCGCCTCGGCCGGCGTGAGCAAGGCCACATCGGCACCCGCCGCGCGCTGCACCGCGTGGTTGTGGCGCAGCACATCGGCCCCTGCCGCGCTGGCGCAGAACAGATAGGCACCGCGCTGCCAGCCCACATCCACCC
>JBBRJU010000633.1:0-2003 GCA_038218895.1 Burkholderiales bacterium | reverse complement strand
GGGCGGCGACAAATTCTTTGGCGAGCCGATGCTCAACATCGCCGACTTCATGCAGACCGATGGCAGCGGCAAGGGCGTCGTCAACATCCTGGCGGCCGACCAGCTCATGAACGCGCCCCGGCTGTACGCCGCCTTCCTGCTGTGGCTGCTCAGCGAACTGTTCGAGAACCTGCCGGAGGTGGGCGATCTGGACAAGCCCAAGCTGGTCTTCTTCTTCGACGAGGCGCATCTGCTGTTCACCGATGCGCCCAAGGCCCTGGTCGAACGTATCGAACTGGTGGTGCGCCTGGTGCGCAGCAAGGGGGTGGGTGTGTATTTCGTGACCCAGAACCCACTCGACATTCCCGACTCGGTGCTGGCCCAGCTTGGCAACCGGGTCCAGCACGCGCTGCGCGCGTTCACACCGCGTGACCAGAAGGCGGTCAAGTCTGCTGCCGAAACGATGCGGCAAAACCCGACACTCGACATCTCCCAGGCCATCACCGAACTGGCCGTCGGCGAGGCGCTGGTCAGTTTCCTGGACGAGAAAGGCCGCCCCGGCGTGACCGAACGTGTGTTCGTGCTGCCCCCGGCCAGCCAGATCGGCCCGATCACCGCGGCGCAGCGCCAGGCGCTGATCGCGGGCTCCATCGTCGCGGGTGTCTACGAGAAGGCCGTCGATCGCGCGTCGGCCCATGAGGCCATCAAGGTCCGCGTCGAGGCCACGATGGCCGATGCAGCCACCGCCAAGGAAAAGACCGCCAGCATGGCACGCACGGCGCAGTCCCAGGGCGGCGCCCCTGCCGACGATTCCGGCGGCGGGATCATGGGCACCCTGGGCGGCCTGCTCGGTGGCGGCAGTGGCGGCCGGCGCATGGGTGCCGGCGAGCAGTTGTTCAAGAGCGCAGCCAGCGCCATCGGCAGCGAGGTCGGGCGCCAGATCATCCGCGGTGTACTCGGTGGCATCTTCGGGGGCAAGCGGCGCTGACGCGGCCACAACCAACGACACCTGCGCAGCTTCACGACAAGGACCTCTCCATGACCGATCTCTCCCGATTCCCCAACCTGCATCTGGTCAACCATCCGCTGGTGCAGCACAAACTCACGCTGATGCGCCGCAAGGAAACCAGCACCAACGGTTTTCGCCGTCTGCTGGGCGAGCTCAGCACATTGATGGCCTACGAGGTCACCCGCGACATGCAGACCCAGCCGATCGAGATCGAGACACCGCTGGAGACCATGACCGGCACCACCATCGACGGCAAGAAACTGGTGCTGGTATCCATCCTGCGCGCCGGCACCGGCATTCTGGACGGCATGCTCAGCGTGGTGCCCGGCGCCCGCGTCGGCCATATCGGCCTGTACCGCGACCCCAAGACGCTGCAGCCGGTGGAGTACTACTTCAAGATGCCGCAGGACATGCAGGAGCGCGATGTCATCGTTGTCGATCCGATGCTGGCCACCGGCAATTCGGCAGTGGCGGCGATCGATCGGGTCAAGCGCATGAAACCCAAGTCGATCAAATTTCTGTGCCTGCTGACCTGCCCGGAAGGCCTGCTGAACATGCACAAGGGGCATCCCGACGTGCCGGTGTTCACGGCGGCGGTCGATCGCCAGCTCAACGACCACGGCTACATCCTGCCGGGCCTGGGCGACGCGGGCGACCGGATCTTCGGCACCCAGTAAGCCCGACGCCGCAGCGCCCGGCGCTCAGGTGGGCCGGATCAGCACGGTGCGCAGCACCATGTCGACCAGCAGCTGCTCGCCGGCTTCGAAATCCGCCGGTTCCATCTCCGGCTTGCCCAGCACCAGGCAGATCTGGCTGGCGAAATCGGCATAAGCCTGGGTCGAAGACCACAGGATCACCATCAGGTGCGCCGCATCCACCTTGCGGCATACACCCTGCTCGGCCCACTGGTTGAACACTGCTATGTCAGCCTGCAACGCGGGCACCACCCTGTCCTTGATCTCCTGCGCGAACAAGGGTGCTCCAGAGATCACCTCGTTCGCATACACGCGCGAGT